>CAZQTQ010000200.1:0-7747 GCA_964596025.1 uncultured Rickettsiales bacterium | reverse complement strand
ACCCTCCAAGTTCCTAATTTGACTGTGAATGTCTATATCTGTCGTTAAATCCCAAGCTTGACGATCCACAGGGTATCCACAGCTGTGGATAACTCGACAATTTATCTGCTCGGATCTGAACAAAAACTCTAGAAGAAACAAATACCTGTCGAAAGAATGCATTCCACAAAGTTGAGCTTGCATCCTGGCGAGCTTTTTGCTTCTATGGGCGAAGTGCTGAGGATGTGATCGTAGAGCAGCGGCCCATCCAATTCTCCTCGGCGCAGGGTGGGAGTTTTTGTTGACGCGGGAACGGATACCAGTCGTCGCACCTGGGACCCACCAGCCGGTGGCTTCAGGAAGCGGCGGAGTCGGGCGCTCCACCCTGGCTGTCGTCCTCGGCACGCGCCTGGTACACCGGGGACGCTCCACCTGCTTGATCGACGCCGATTGGACCGGACCGCTTCTGGCTTCCATGATGGACGTACCCCAAGGCCCTCTGTCCGGGCCTTGGGGCACCGAAGGCCTGGTGCCCCAGCACAGCGGCAACTTGGAAGACCTATACCTCGTCGCCGGTGCGAGTCCGCTCGAACGAGGGCCTAGCCGGCGCGTGGCTCGAGAACTTCTGCTTCGGGCGAAGGCACTGCCCCACTCCGAGGTCGTGCTTGACTTGCCATCCGGAAGCTCAGACGTCGCCCTCGACCTGTGGCTCGGGGCTGACCACCCACTGGTGGTGGCGGTGCCCGAACGACTCCCCTTGGAGGCCACTTCCCGCCTCCTGGCGCGCGCCTTCGCCCGGCTCATCACTCCGTGGCTGAGCCGAAGAATGGGAGCATCGGAGGTCCAGCGGGTGCTACGCCAGGCCTGGGATCGCTGCGCGGGACGCACCGGGACTTGGATGCGTGCCGTGTCCCGGGAAGCACAAGTATCGACCGACGACCTCTGCGCCCAGGCGGGACGCCGTCCCCTCCACCTCCTCCTCAATCGAGTTCGCCGAGGCGATGACGTCGATGTCGGCCACGCGCTGGTCACGGCAGCCGGTCACGGCCTCGGACTCGATCTTCGTTTCCAGGGAGTGATCCCCTTTGATGACGTCGACTGGATTCGGTCCCGGAGGTTCCGGCCCGACCTTCCGGCCCAGTCCAGCGACCTTGTGGAACCCGAACTCGACGACTTTCTCGACCGCGTCGGCAGGCAGGCAACCGTTCCCGATCGGGGGGACTGGAAAGGCTGCCTTTCCGAAGCTGCGACTGCGATTTTCTAGGCCAGATCTGTGAAGTTTGTTACCCAGGACTACTACGAAATTCTCAACCTCAAGCCCGGAGCTGGGGGCGACGACGTCAAACGAGCCTACCGCGCCGTCCGCCAGAGCTTCCGCCCCGACTCGGTCGCGGTCAACAGCCTGTATTCGGAGGAGGAGAGCGAGGCCATCTGCTCGAAGATCGACGAGGCCTTCCACCTGCTGAGTAACGGAGAGACCGCCCGTCGCTACAAGCGCTACCACCGCACCGGTCGGGTCGGCACGCGGGTGTCCCAGGATCCAGACGAGTTCTTCGAGCAAGTGCACCGAATCGATGGACCGAGTCCAATCGAAGAATTGGCGCGCAGCGTCGGCAAACCCCGTTCGGTGGAGCAGACCGCGAGCGGGGCGCTGCTGCCAGCCGACCCCGAGAAGCTCTCCATCCCATCCTCCTCGCTGGCTCCAGCCGAAGCGACCGACGAAACCCGCTCGCCCTTGGGCACCCGAAGCGGCCGCGGATTCGGGCGCGGGCCGTCATTGCTTCACCGACGGTCGGAGTCGACCACCGGGCCAGTGACCACCCAGCCGGTGCGCTTGGGGAGGCGCTCTCTTGCCCCCACCGAGACCCCAGGCCACCGCCCCAGCATTCCGGCAACGGACAAGCCAGTCCCGGAGCCCAAGCCACCGGCCGCGCCCCAGGCCTCGGTTTCCGTGAATCCAACAACAGCGAGCGAGTTCCTCCTAGCCTCCCTGGAGGAGGTCGTGGGTGAGGAGCTCGAGTGCGGCACGTCCTCCCTGGTGAGCTGCGTCGAGTTATCAGCAGCGAGCTCGGACTCCTCCTCCATGGGCCCCGCGACGACGAGAGGCTCGACACGCCGGGCGCCGGGCGGCGCACTCGGTTCCCTCCGGACCGCTACAAGCGCAAAGGCCCGTCTCTCCCCGGGAGCCCGCCGCCGCAACGACGGGGCATCGCCGGCTGTTGACCCCAGGCCACCCTCCCAGGCACGGCCTTCGGATTCGGCGCCCATCCGCAGCCACACAGCGCCCCGCGCTACAACCGCCGTTCACGGCAGCACGCCAGCAGTCCGGGCTCCCAACCGGCCCTCTACCCACCCGAGGGCAGCTCGGCAGGTGGCAACCGCAGAGCAGCTCAATCAGAGCCCGCTCGCGAACGAGCGTCGCTGGGACCGGGAGCGCTCGCGGCCGTCCTTCGCGGGGCCGCTCGACCTCAAGCCCATCACCGACGAGGTGCGGACGTTTCTCCAAGACGAGTTTGGCGGAGTGACCGGCGCCTACCTTCGGGCGGTTCGCGAGACCCAGGGCGTAGCGCTCGAAGACATCTCCCACCGAACCAAGATCAGCATGGGCATGCTCCTCGCCATCGAGAGCGAGGTGGTCGACGATCTGCCGGCCCGGGTCTACCTCAAGGGCTACCTCGATCAGATCAGTCGCCTGCTTCGCCTGCCCCGGCCGACGACCGCCGACCGATACCTGAGTCGACTGGGCTGCTAAGAGCGGCCTGTGGCCCCAGCTTGACCCGCCGGGGCGCAGGGGCGCTACCCTGGCCGCGTGTCCGACCAAGTCCAACAGCTGAGCTTCAGCGTCCTTGAGACCGAGCGAGACCTACGCCTCGACCAGTTCCTCTCCAAGCACCTTCCCGGCTATTCCCGCTCCTTCCTCCAACGCCTGATCGATGACGGGGAAGTGAGAGTAGATGGCATCCGGTGCCGGCGTTCCCGACGGATGCGTCCGGACGAGCACATTGAGCTGCGGCTGCCTCAGCCAAAATCCTACGACGCCGAGGCGGAAGACATCCCCTTAGAAGTGGTCTACCAGGACGCAGACATCGCCATCGTCAACAAGCCCGTCGGGATGGTGGTCCACCCGACCACCCACGATCACTCGGGGACGCTAGTCAACGCCCTCCTCCACCACATCAAGGACCTGAGCGGCATCAACGGCGTTGAGCGACCCGGCATCGTCCACCGGCTCGACAAGGACACTTCGGGTCTCTTGGTGGTGGCAAAGCACGATCGCGCCCACAACCACCTGGGCGAGCAGTTTCGAGCCCACTCCGTAGACAGGGTCTACGCCGCCCTGTGCTGGGGCATGCCGTCCCCCGATGAGGGGACGGTCGTGTCCTCGCTTGGCCGCCACCCGAAAGACCGACGCAAGCAGGCCACGGTCCCCCGCAGGGGGAAATTTGCCGTCACCCACTACCGGGTACTGGAACGATACGGGCCCTGTTCATTGATCGAGTGCTCGCTCGAGACGGGTCGAACGCACCAGATCCGGGTCCACCTTGCAGAACGACACCACCCCTTAGTCGGCGATCCGGTGTACGGGGGTACGCACAAGCGGGACATTCCCGGCGAGCCGAAGCTCCAGACACTGCTGCGCCCCATTCAGGGCCAGATGCTGCACGCGGCAACCCTAGGCTTTGTTCATCCCACGCAGGACACCTACGTCTGCTTCCGCTGCACTCCCCCCGAATCCATGCTGGGTGTCGTTCGCGCCCTACGGAGCCACCGAGGCATGGATCCAGAGGCCGCTGGCCCCTGGGATCGGGACCCGTCCAGAGGCTTCCTCGGCCCCGGACACGACACCAAGATCGACTGGCCGGAAAGCACAGGGTAGCGACGGCGCACTACTCGCTGTAGGGCTCTTGATGCACCAGAACGAAAGTCGGGGGTGCCGACCGAAGTCAGCACCCCCGACGTACATTCTCAGATCGGACTAGCTGCCTTGGGCGTCGACCCAGAGCTGACAGCCGGTGTAGGTGCCGTCCATCTCGCCGTTCTCGTCTACGTCCACGTCGAAGGCCTCCGCCGCGCTCTTGCAGGTCGGCTCCGTCTCGCTACTGGTCGAGACGTAGTCTCCAATGATGTCCATGCAGTTGCGGGACTGTAGTTCGAGACCCGCAATGTGTGCCGCCGTGACATCCTCGGCCAAGACCGAGAGGCAGAAGGGCTCGCCATCACTGGCGCAGGCCACGCACGGCGTTCCAATCGTCTCCTCGACGAGCTCGCAGATGGCGCCCTTGCCTCCCTCGGGATCCAACTCCGGGGCCAGGGGCCGGGTGTCGACCGTGCCGGAGAAGATGCCGCCCCTGAGGTCGGTCAGATCCGGATGGAAGGTGCCGGTGATGATCAGATCCTCAATGTTCGCCTCGATTCCCTGAACCGCAATCGGAAGATCAGTGGGTCCAAGGGTCAAGACGGGATCGGCCCAGGTGGCAGGCGTGTCGTCGTTCGGCGTACCGCCGAGGGTGCCGTCGGGACCGTAGGTGAAGGCCAGAGTCTCCGAGCAGAGATCCTGGGCAACGCTGCCTCCGGATACCTCGCCGATGCCGCCGATGATGTGCAGGCCGGGCTGGCTGCCAACCGCGAAATTGGAGTCCGAGGTGGGAGAGAAGAGGATGGCTACGTCGCCAATCTGACTCTGCAGGATAGGACCGACTCCGGGAGGCTCCACGAAGGTCGCCGCAGCGAGGTCGATGTTGAAGACCTTGCCAACCATGGCGTCGGCATCGCTGACCGAGTTTCCGTAGGGACCGGTCGAGAAGCTGACTGCCAAGGGGCTGTCGTCGCTGTTCCAGTTGATCGTCAAAACGTAGGCGGTGCTGGGAATCAGGTCGGAAGTGGGGTCGAGGGTCAGAACACGACCGGAGCTAGTCTCAGTCGTCGTGCCCTCAATCGCTGCACCAGCCGAGTCCGCGAGGCTCACGCTCGCTCCCTCTGGGACGATGTTGAACTCCACCCAGAGGTTGCTCTGGTAGAAAAAGTTGCTGTCGCCAGGCTCGGGGTTGACCTCGTGCACGATCGGCGTGGGAGCATTTTCCTCACTGCCGTCGTCGTCGCCGGTGTTGGTGCCGCTGCACGCAATTCCACCAACCAAAGAAAGGATCGCCAGGACCAGTGTCCAGAGCTTCACTCGCATGGGATTTATCTCCACTCGTTGCCCGGGGTCCGGAAGAAGGACGGACACCTGCCGCCAAGAACCGCCGTTGGTTACTGCATAAAGGTGGGGCGCACCCACCGTGGCGGGGAAGGTACTCAGTGGGCAGCGGCCCGTCAAATGCCTTTTGATGCCCGTTCGAAAAGCCCGGCCCCCGTGGCCGCTAGAATACGGAACATGTCTGAGCCGCGTACGGAAGGGCCCAGCTGGGCCAAAGGGAGCCCTGAGCTGCGCTTCGCTGGCTTCACGCTCCGAGGCGAGGACCGGCCCCCTGCCCTTGCCTGCACTCAGCAAGCCCACGCGGATGGGGTGCACTGGGTCGAGGGCGAGCCGTCACCGCCCTCGGGCGACGCCCTGTGGACGGCGACCGGGGGTCTACTCGTAGCCGTCCGGGTCGCCGACTGCGTTCCGATCTTGCTCTGGGATCCGCAAGCCTCGGCCGTCGCAGCGGTCCACGCGGGCTGGCGCGGCACAGCACTCGACATCGCCGGAGTGGCCGTCGCAGCAGGCGCCGCACGCGGCGTGGATCCGAGGAGACTCTGGGCCGCCATCGGTCCCAGCATTGGGCCCTGCTGCTTTGAAGTGGGCGACGAGGTAGTCGCCGAGTTGGTCGCTGCCGGGCTCAGCCGGGACGACATGGGGTTCGAGCTAGGCCCCAGAGGCCGCCCCCACTTGGACCTGAGACGGGCCAACCGCGTCCTGTTGCGGCGCGCAGGACTGCACGACGACCGCATCGAAGACGTCGGAGGCTGCACCCACTGCAACCCGGATCGCTACGAGAGCTACCGCCGCGACGGCACCACCTCGGGCCGAATGCGCGGAGTCATCGGCCTTGCGCACACAGCGTTCTGTTTGCTCGTACTCCTCTTGGGCTTCCCACTTCTTGGCGCCGGGTGCAGCGCTTCCCCCCAGGAGGACAGCTACGACCTGCCAGAGGCAGCCGACCGGGCCCAGGCCTTGATCGAAGCGGACAAAGCCGAGGAAGCGGTCAAGCTGGCCCAGGGGCTCGTGGAAACCGACCCCCAAGACGCCCACCTGCGCGGAGTTCTGGCGCGGGCCCTGCACCGATGTAAGCGTTTTCCGGAGGCCCTGGCCGAAGGGAAACGCGCCGCAGAGCTCGATCCAGCGCTCTGGCACGTCGCCTACAACTTGGCGGCGACCGCCGCGGCTCTCGGACAAACCGACGAGGCACTCGGCTGGCTTCAGCGCGCCATCGGGGGTGGAGTGACCCCCGAAGAGATCGCACAAGACCCCGACTTCCAATCCCTACTCAACGACCACCGCATGGCCGTATTCCTGGCGACAGGGTTCCTCACCCTCGACGAAGAAGACGCCGTCGCCGTCATTCGCCCGAGTGAAGTCCGAGTTGGCGAGCCCGTACGCCTCACCGTCGCCCTCTTGTCCCTAAACCGCGAACTCCTCAGCCGACGGGAGCCTGTCACAGTCCAGCTACGGCGCATCCTGCCCGAGGGTTTCTTGCTGCCCATTCAACGTCTGGAGACCTTCACTACTGGCGACGCTGGGGGCCGGGAGTACGCCCAGCGCAACCTAAGCTTCGACTTCACTCCCCTAGTACCTGGCCGGCACTATCTCGGCCCCTTTGAGGTCCGACACGGCGACCGGCGCACAATGACGGACATCCCGGTCTTGGACGTCCGTCCATCCGACACAGCGCTAAGCGTGGACCCCACCAAGACTGTTGTCGCCCAGGCGGACTTTTTCGGCACACCTTCGGTGGAGGACCCGGCTCTCTTCGAAGCCCTCAAGCGCGCCGGTGGCCTACCAGTCCAGCTAGACCCCCTCGCCAAGATGGAGGTCTCGGCCCCCTGGACCACTCTCGGCCCCCTGTCGAGACGGGCCTTCCGCTACCGGGCAACTGAGGTCGATCGTCTTCCCTCTTCCGTTCCGGACCTGGAGCCGACCGTCTTTCGGAGCGTCTTGGTGCAGCGAGGCACCGAAGGTTGGAGTCACGTCGTCGAGACCCGTCGGATGACGTCTCATGAGCCGGTGGCCCCCGAGGGGGTTCCCCGTTAGTTGCCCGAGTCGTCGTCGTCACCAGCCGCTGAGTCGTCGTCACCAGCCGCCGAGTCGTCATCGTCGCCGACCGCCGAGTCATCATCGTCGCCAGCCGACGAGTCGTCGTCGTCCCCAGCCGACGAGTCGTCGTCGTCCCCGTCCACCGTGCAACTCCAGTCGAGCTCGCAGCCGTTGGTCATGAGGAGGGCGCCTAGACTGTTCCCGCTGCTGGTGAACGAGCAGAGCTCCAGGCTTACCGTCGACACTCCCGGGTCGGCGGCTCCACCGTTGCAGCGCAGCCCGTAGGCCCCGTTGTCGAACACCGAGCTGTCAATGACCTCGGCGTCGGCCGTACCGGACAAGGAAATGCCGTCGTCATCTGAACTCTGAATATCCACCTCATCCAAGACCACGGTGCCGCCACTCGCGTCCACCCCATCCGAGTTGACGTTCGAGATGCTGCCGCCGCTCAAGGTCGCCGTCCCCCCCGTGACGTAGAGACCGTCAGTGCCGCTGCCGTCGATGACGAGATCGGTGGCCGTCAAGCTCCCAGCG
>CAZQTQ010000199.1:3815-7780 GCA_964596025.1 uncultured Rickettsiales bacterium | reverse complement strand
TGTCGGTGTCGCGTCCGCTGGCCTGGAAGCCATCCGCTCCGACCTCACCCAAGGCGGTGTCGGCTCGCGTGGCGTGACCCCCAACCGCTACCTCCTGATCAGCAGGCTTGACCACGGTGAGGTCCATGGTGTCGCCCATGCTCTCTTCCAGGTCCGTGGTGTCTTCGAAACCCTGAATCGGCGCCGACGACTCGACGCTTGGACCACTGGTGATAAAGGCCCCAGTCGGCAGTGGCGGAAGCTCTCCGGGCTGCAGTTGGGCCCGCGCGTCCGGCGGGAAGCGCATGGCCTTGAGACGCTCCATGACGTGGTCGAAGTCGGTCGCCCGGTCTTCCAGCTTGGCTGCCATGCAGAGCTGCAGGAAGGGGACAAAGGACGGCGGCACCGTGTCCCAAGCCTGCGGCAGGACCTGCCCGATGGGGATGGAGTTCATCTTCTTCTGCGGCGGCGGACGCCCTGTCAGAAGCGCGTACAGGGTCGCCCCGTAGCTAAAAATGTCCGACTGCGGCCCCGGCAAACCGGCCAATTGCTCGGGTGCCATGAAGCCCAGAGTCCCCATCGTCTGGCCCACCTCGGTCAGAGGCATGGCGTCTGGGCTGATGTCCTTTGCGATGCCGAAGTCGGTGAGCTTGGCCACACCATCCTGGGCAACGAGAACGTTGTCCGGCTTCACATCCCGGTGGACGATCTGAGCAACGTGTACCGACCGCAGGGCCGCACCAAGACTGAGGCCGTAGTAGTGGATGTAGGAGAGCGGCAGGGCCTTGCCCTCCTTCTTCGCCTTGTCAATCAGCGAGGTCAGGTCGCCACGATCCATCCACTCCAGCAGCACGTAGGGCGTGCTCCCAGCTCCGTACTCCCCGCAGTCGTAAACCTGCAGGACGTGGGGGTGATTGATGCGGGCGGAGAGCTGGAGTTCACGCTCGAACCGCTCTAAGAAGAGCTGCTTCTGGCGGGTACCGTGAGCAGTCGAGAACTTCGCCGCACAGAGCCGATCCAGGCGCGTGTCACGCACCCGATAGACCTCAGCTTGACCGCCAACGCCGGCCCGCTTCTCGACCAGAAACCGGCGGCCATCACTGCCGCCGAAGCGATCACCCTCCGAGGGGATCTCCGGTTCCGGTTCGAGGCCCTGCGTTTCGGGGCCGATCTGCTCATTCATGAACTCGTCCCACCTCTCCACAGAGAGAAGAGAACATCATACGGGACCCACGAGGCGCGGGGAACCGTCACCGCCAAGGTCGGTGCCAGGCGCGAGTACGCGCGCACGGGGTAGGGTCTCAGGGGGCCGATTGCCGCCTGCTACTCCACAGCACTCGGATCCGCGGAAAGAAGCCAAGCCCAGCCGGCCTGGCCCCAGGCCCGCCTAATTCCCCGACTCCGGGCCAATCAAACCGAAGTTCCGTCGGCCACTGCTCACCCCCCGCGGTTGGCCCTGTGCTCACGACGTGAAAAACTGAAGCGATGTCAGCCGAATCCCTGCTGTTCGTCTACGGCACGCTGTTGAGGGGGCAGCCCAACCACAGCGTACTGGGGGGGGCCGCCTTCCTGGGGCCAATTCGGACGGCTGCGAGCTACACCTTGCACAGCCTCGGCCCCTACCCCGCCCTACGCGCCGGAGGACAAACGGCGATTCCCGGAGAGCTCTACGCCCTCTCCCCCGTACTCCAGGGTGTCTTGGACCGCTTCGAGGACCATCCCGACCTCTACGAGCGCGGCACGGTGCTTCTCGAGGACGGCCGGGTGGCCTGCGCCTACCTCATGCCACCGGATCGGGCGGTCGATGCCCCGGTGATCCCCCATTGGCCTCCGCACTGAGGGCGTTCCATGCGCCCAGGTCGACAAGCCCCGATGTGCCGAGGGTCTCGGCCTCGACCAGCAAGGAGTCGCAGAGTTCTTGATCACCGCGCCGCTCAGCGAGCCGGGCGAGGAAGACCTTGCCTTGAGCCACCGCATCGCTGACACCTGAGGTCTTGGCGTCCTCGATGGCCTCCTCCAAGACCAATGTTCCCCCTTCCTCACCCCGCCATTCCTGCAAGAAGCCCAGGTAGACCTGATTCATGGCCTGGCCGCCCAGCCACCCCAGAGCACGCGCCAGTTCCAGGCTCTCGTCGAAGTACTGGTAGGCGCGCTCCATTTCGCCCTGCCGCAGAAGGACATCCCCGATGTTGTGAAGGTTGATGATCACCCCCCGGCGATACTCGATGTCCTGGCGCAGCTCGCAGGCCCGCTCATAGCAGCGAAGCGCGTCCTCCAGCTGTCCGCTGTGGACATAGGCAACGCCCAGGTTGTTCATCAGGCGCCCCTGGAGGATCCGGTCCTCGGTCTTCAGTGCCGCGTCCCTGCCCGAGCGCAGGTGTTCCAGCGACCGCTCAAAAGCACCGGTGCGCATCGCAAAGTCGCCGAGGAGGTCGTGCACCCGGGCCACTCGATTGAGGTCTCCGAGGCTTTGGGCAAGCTCCAACGCCTCGGCCAAGACGGTCCCGCACAGCTCGAAGTCACCGCCCCGGATGGCCCAGCGCGCGCGCTCCTCGCTCGCGTCGATGTACAGCGCGGTGTCACCCAAGCGCTTGGCTTCGGCCAGCGCCTGGCTCAGGTATGGCCCCGCAGCGTCCAGCTTGCCGAGCTCCACCTGACTCTCGGCCACCTTGACGAGGGCCTGGGCCGTCAGGGATGCATCCTCCGCCTCACCGGCGTAGTCCAAGGCCAGCATGTAGCTACGCTCCGCCTCGGGATTCTTGATCTCCCGGCTGTGGATCTTGCCAATCCTCAGGTAGAGGTCCGACAGATGCGCTGAAACAGCCCGTTCTTCGGACGGGGAGGTGGGGGCCGTCTGCAGCAAGTGGATGGCCCGCTGGAAGCAACGGAGCGCTTCGCGGTTGTAGTACTGGCGGGCGAAAGTCTGACCAGCCTGCTCGGCAAAGGACGCGGCCCGACGGTGCAATCCACCCGCCTCGTAGTGACGACTCAGCTCCTCAAAGTACGGCGAGAGGCCCTTGGCATAGACCCTCTCGATCGCTTCGCCGATGCGGTTGTGCAGCTCTCTGGCGCGCGCGTCGAGGAGACCCCGAATGCAGACCTCCCAGCTCAGATCGTTGCGAAAGACATGCACGTCAGGCCCGAGTTGGTCTTCCTCGCGCGCTGACCGCACCAACTTGAGATCGGCCAGGGCGCTCAACACGGGCACAATTGCCTCCGCATCGAGCTGTACAACCTCGCTCAGAAGGGCCTGGGAGAACGAACGCCCCACTACCGCCGCCGACTCCAAGACGAGCCGCTGATCGGCGTTCAGGGCATCAATCCTGGAAGCAATGAGGTCCGACGCCGTGGCGGGGATCCCAGCACGACTGAGCTTCCCCTCCACCACAACGCTCTCCACCTCGACACGGATCTTCCCCTCTTGAAGAAGCTGGCCGAGGATCTCTTTGGCGAAGAGCGCGTTACCACCCGAAGACTTGTAGACGAGATCGACGAGCGGGCGCGGCACGCTGTGAACCCCCAGCAGGCCAGAGATGAAGCCCTCACACTCCTTCTTGCCCATGGGTGGAAGCTCAACCCGGTCCAGGGGCTGGTCCTCCGGGAAGGGCAGCGCACTGCCGGTCGGTTGGGTCACTACCAGCAGCAGCCGATCGTCTTTCAGGCTGCGGAGCAGCTCAGCTGCGAGCTCCGCCGAGTAGGCATCGACGTACTCAAAGTTCTCCAGGGCGAGTACTACGAAGCGATCCCGGCACAAGCCACCGATCAGCTTCCGCACCGCCTGAAAGGTCCCCACCAAGACCTGGTCACCGCTGAGGTAGCGCAGGTTGCTCTCGGGAAACTGCAGCCCAACCAGCTGACCGAGAAGGTGGACGTCGATGGGATCGAGCTGCAGTTCCTGAAGTTGAAGCAGCTTGGCGGTCCACTCCGTATCGGTGTCCCCTTCGGCAAAACCGTTTGACGACATAGTATCCTTTACAATACATTAC
>CAZQTQ010000199.1:0-3805 GCA_964596025.1 uncultured Rickettsiales bacterium | reverse complement strand
TCTCCCGGAAGGGCAAGAGCGGGATGCCTCCGCGGTAGAAGACACTCTTGCCGGAGTAGAAGGCGAGGTCGTGTTCTTTGGTGAGGAGGCTGCGGATCTCGCGTATGAAGCGAGCCTTGCCCGAGCCCGCCTCTCCCTCGATGGCCAAGACCGAGGCTTGGCCCAAGCCCACCCGCCCTATCGCCTCGCCGAGGACGTCGAACTCGGAACCCCTCCGAACCCAGTTGCCCGCCGCATCGCGTTCCCCTTCCCCATCGAGGCGCACAAAACGGTAGGCCAGGACCGGCCGCTTGGACCACTTGGCCTGCAGCGGCTCCACAGCCTCAAACTCCCCCCATTCCCGGACGTGGCTGTAGACCCGCTCCGACAGAAGGACCTCGCCCGGCTCAGCCGCCTCACAGAGGCGACGGGCCAGCTTTAGGGTGTCGCCCCAGGGCGTGTAGGTACGCCGGCGTCGCCGCCGCCGCCCCGCACGGTCGCCGGGAACGAGCAAGGGACCCCGGTGCACCCCCACCGCGAGCCGGGTCGGCGCGCCCCGCTTCCGGGCGAAGTCCTTCGCCATGCCTTGCAACTCGGCAACGCAGCGCAGCGCCAGCTCCAAGTCGCGGCTTGATCGCTTCTCGAGACCCCAAAAGACCATCAGACGGTCCGAATCAACCCGCGCCAAGGTCCCGCGGTAGCGCTTGACCAGGGAAGCCAGCCGCTTGAGCAGGGAGAAGTTAAGCCGCAGAAGCGCGTCCTCACCAAGCTCCTCGGCCACCTCGCTGAGCCCCAGGATTTCGGCCGCCAAGACGACGACCTGCCGGCGCTCACCACGGGCCATGCCCACACCCAAGGGCGGCGTATGGTCGGTGGTGCTGCTCAGTCCGGAGAACGAGCGCTCCAGCGAGCGGCTGGCCTCACTGATCTCCGAGCGCGATGCAGTGAGATCACCGAGGCCGACAGGAGGGGTGCTGGGTTGGCGGCTCAACTCCTGGAGGTCCTGAACGATGGCGTTGACCACCGAACCCGCTGTCGACCGCTTGTAGTCCTCGGTAAACATCTCCTGCATGAAGTCGGCGAGGAGCGCCCGGGTCACTTGCAGGCCCATGTCGTAGAGGAAGCTCTGCAGATCCTCCTGCAGCACCCGAGCCTCCTGGTAGCGGTCCTGGGGGTCGCGCGCGAGGGCCTGCAGGACGATCTCCTCCAGACGGACTGGGATCTCCGGGTTCACATCCCGGGGGCGGGGGATTTCGGCCGCCTGCACCTGTTCGCGCTTGTCCCGCCCACCTCGCCCCTTGAAGAGACGGTGTCCGGTGATCAACTCGTAGAGGATCACGCCGGTGGAGAACAGGTCGGAGCGGGCGTCGATCTCGCCTCGGGCGACCTGCTCGGGCGACATGTAGGCAAACTTCCCGCCAGCAACCCTGCCCGCCTCCTCCTCAGCCA
This sequence comes from uncultured Rickettsiales bacterium, assembly GCA_964596025.1. Taxonomy (GTDB): domain Bacteria; phylum Myxococcota_A; class UBA796; order UBA9615; family UBA9615; genus CAZQTQ01. Next base: position 2,377 of record CAZQTQ010000199.1, on the reverse strand, counting down.
CCTCACCGACACGGGCGATGCCGAAATCCACCAACTTGACATCGCCTTGGTAGGAGATGAGGACGTTGTGCGGGGAGACGTCTTGGTGCACGACGTTCAGGGGCCGCCCACCGGGATCGCAGAGGTTGTGCGCGTAGTCCAACCCCCGCACCATCTCGGTGACGACGAAGACACCGGTCGGGATGGGTAGGTAGCGCTTGCGCTTACGCCCCACCTTGATGATCTGCATCAGGTCCTGACCGTGGATGAACTCCATCGCCATGTAGTAGTCGGCGTCGACGACCCCCAAGTCGTAGACCTGGACCACATTGGCGTGGTTGAGCGAGACGGCGATCTTCGCCTCGTTGATGAACATGCGGACAAAGGAGGGGTTCCGGCTGAGGTGCGGGAGAATCTTCTTGATGACCAGCAGCTTTTCGAAGCCGGCAACCCCGTAGGACTTGGCCTTGTAGACCTCGGCCATGCCTCCAGTGGCGATCTTCTCGATGAGTTGGTACTTGCCGAAACGAATCGGCTCGAAGCCCGCCATGAGAAACCCTGTACGCCCGCTGCGCCGGGTGCGGCAGAATGCCCCCCTCGCCTGACCCTCGAACGGAGAGAGCCCGCGAGTCTAGCAGACGCCCCCCCTCCACCATCAGGCATTGCTGGGCTCTGGCGGCTGGAGGCTCAGTGCGCTTTGTGTTAGACGCAGGAGCCAGCCATCGAAAAACTCCCGATTCCCCTCTGCGAGATCCCGTGAACGTGCACATCGCCAACCGCGCTTTCCCTTTCTGCCTGGCGGCTGGGCTGCTGCTCCTGGTCCAGCCACAGCCGGCCGAGGGCGCAACCGACACCGACGCCTTCGGAAACGTCTATTTCGACTCGGACGAGGTCGACGGCCCCGTCTTCAACGACCTCTACGCGGGCACCATCGTCACTCTGACCGACGACGCCAACGTCAACGTCAGTCTCCCCTTCCCCTTCGACTTCTACGGGACGACGTACTCAGAGGTCTCAATCAACTCAAACGGCGGAATTTACTTCGGCTCCCAGACCGGCTACCTCGCGTGGATCAACGCCTGCTTCGCCAGCATCTCGACCAGCCCTCCGCTCGTCGCCCCCCTCTGGGATGATCTCAACCCGGGATGCGGTGGAATCATCAGCCACGGAGTGGACGGCACCGCCGGCGACCGGATCTTCGTGATCGACTGGGAAGACGTCCCCGCCTACAAGTACGACAGCGCAAACAGCTCCTTTTGCTACACCGGCGTATGCACAGGCTGCGACACCGGAGCGACCTTCCAGATCCAGCTCTTCGAAGCGGACAACCACATCGAGTTCCACTACACCGAGACCGCTTTTGGATCGACGGCGCAGAACTACGGGGGCAGCGCAACGATCGGCATCATGGACGAAGACAAGACCCTGGGCGACCTGGAGTACAGCTGCAACTCGCCAACCCTGAGCAACTCCTTTGCCATCGCGTTTTGGCCGACGCTTGATGCCGACGAGGACGGCGTCCTAACCGGCAACGACTGCGACGACGAAGACGCCACGGTCGGCGCAATCGCCGACGATGCGGACTGCGACGGATCGGAGACCGTCGACGACTGCAACGACAGCGACGCTTCGGTCTACCCCTTAGATGTACTCGAATTCGACGGGGTGGACGACTACGCCGTCTCCGACGGGACCCTCGGTGACCTCCTGGTCTCGGGCTGGTCTTGGAGCCTAGAGGCCTGGGTTCTGATTGAGGCGGAGGGACCGGGTCCCAGCGACGAAGACACCGTCCTGGGCTTCCCCAGCTCGGCCAACAGCCTCGGAATTCAAGAGGACGGCACCCTCACGTTTTGGAGAGATCCATCGTCCTGCGACGGCCTGACCAACGTGGTGGACGGCGAGTGGCACCATGTCGCGATCCAGAGCCAAGACGGCGGGGGCGCCGCCAACAACAACTTCGTTCTCTACGTCGATGGCTTTGAAGAGTGCAGCGACGTGACCGACAACATCGACTCCTCGGCCCTGACCGAGGCGATGCACATCGGGGCCGGATCCGCGAGCGGTGACTTCGCGGACATGCAGCTTCAGTCCCTTCGTCTGAGCATTGGCGAGCGGTACAGCGGCAGCTTCACCCCAGAGGGCTTCGAAGACGACGCGGCAACCTTTGTGCTCTACGCAGCCGATGCAGCCGACCCAACCGTCCTGCTCGACGAGACATCCAACTCCTGGGACGCCAGCGTCTCCGGAGCCGCCGGATCGACTCTGTGCATCGAGTGGTACGGCAACAGCACAACGGGGGACGACGACGACTCCGCAGGAGACGACGACGACTCCGCAGGAGATGACGACGACTCCGCAGGAGATGACGACGACTCCGCAGGAGATGACGACGACTCCG
>CAZQTQ010000198.1:0-7808 GCA_964596025.1 uncultured Rickettsiales bacterium | reverse complement strand
CTGCGCCTCGCCGCGGGCTTCGGCCTGTCTGTGCTGGCGATCGCGGCGGTAGCCCGCGCATTCTGGAAGAGGGGCTCCCTCCGAGCTGTGGCTTGGTTTTGGGTCGCATGCCTCCCCGCCCTCGTCGCCGGACACAGCCTGGTCGAGGCGCCCCAGGTCTACCGCTACTACCTCCCGCTCCTCCTGACCTCCGTAGCGCTCCTCGCCGGCAGCGGGCCCAAGTTCTGGGGTCCCGCCGCCCTGCTTGGCCTGGCTTTCTGGATCCCCGAACCGCCTCCGATGCCCTACCAGAATCCCAGCCATACCTACCTAGAGCTCGGAGGGAACGCCCTGCATCGCTACAGCGAGAACCCACACCGCAAGTTCCAGGCCTTTCGAAGCCAGCTCCCCGAACGCCAGCGCCCTTGGTTTTCCTTCGGCTACGGCGTCGACAGCGGGACCCGTTATGAGAGTACCCGGCAGGGCCTGCTCGAAATCCCAGAGGCCGGCCGCGCCGAGAGCCAGCGGGCACGGAACCCGCACCTCCATCTGCTGCCGGTCGGGATGTGGACCAATCCCTTCTCCCCGGAAGCCTCAGCCCCAGAGCACGGGGCCTACCTCTTTGGCCTGGGCGTGGGCCTGATGGCCGACGGTACGCTGAGTCTCCTGGACTGGAAGGCGGTACTCCACACCACCGGCCCGGCGCGGCGGACCCTCTTGATGGGGGTGGGTGCTGCCGTCCTGCTCGGTCTGGAAAGCGAATCCTCAGGCCTCGGCGAGGGGTGGGCTGGCCCCTTGCGGGAGGAAGGGAGCCCGCAGGACTGGGGAGCCGTGGGGCGGGGGATGTCGGCCATCGCTTCAGACAAGCTCCCCCCCGGGATGGACCTTGGCGTGGGAGACGGGCCCGAAGGAGAGGCCCTCTCGCTTGCGCAGGGTGAAGCGGTCCTCCCGGAGTGGAGGGCTATGGCGCGGGTTCCGGTAGTACCCACCCCGCGCCCCCAGCCCTGAGGAGGCGAGTAGACCTGGTGGGAGGGTTGCAGCCCACTTCGACCAGTACTTAGGCGGCTCCAACCTCCGACGACGCCGTCGGGCGCTGGGCCCTCAGGTCTCGTCTGGGCAGATGGTCTGCATGCTGTCGATGGCGTGCACCGGCGCCGAGTCCCCCGCCATCAAGTCCTTGATGGCCGAATAGACCAAGCGCTGCTTCTTCAGGGTGTTTAGCCCCTCGAATTGGGCAGACACGACCTTGATGGTGAAGTGTCCGCCGCCACCGCCGACCTCGACGGCATCGCCGGGAAACGTGTCTTCTAGACGGGTGCGGAGTTGATCGGTAACGCTGGATGTTCCCAGGGCCATTACTGCCTCCAATGGACGCGCATTCCACCAGACCCCGAGGTGACTGTCCACGCGAGTACGGGAGAGTCTGTCGAGTTGCCCGATAGCCCGCTAGGCCGGTTCAGGGCGATGCAGCAGCCTTCTCTAAGGCCGCGTCGAGGAGCTGGATGACGCGCTGCACTCCGGGAACCCCGTAATCCCAGCCCAGGACCGTTCCGCCGGGCGCAACCGCAACGACGGTCGGCAACTTGTGCACCTCGTACTGGTGCTTGAGGGCCCCGTAGGGGTCTCGGGCATACGCAAAGGGGTGCTTGCTCCGTTGGACAAAGGGCTCCTGGTCGGCACGCACCTCCGAAGAGATAGCCAACACCTCGACCCGATCGCCCCAGCGCGACATCGCCCGCTCCAAGCGTGGACTGGTCTTCCGGCAGGGCCCACACCAGGTGGCCCAGAAGTAGAGCACCTGGTGGCGATCCGGCTTCCCGTCGGACACCAGGGGTGCTCCCTCTTGGGGCTTGAGGCGCTCCAGGTCGTACGAAAAGGCCTGTGTTCCCGGAAAGTGGTCCCGCCGCCAGGTGTTCATGACCTCGGGTTTCGCCACCATCTCCACCCGGGACTCAATGCGGCGGCCGTCGCGCAGGACTGCAAGCTCGATGAAGTCGCCAATGACAAGGCTGCGAGCCTGTTCAAGGTAGTCCTGGTACCGGTAGACGGGCTTACCCTGAGCCTCGATGAGGACATCGCCAGCCTGAAGCCCTGCAGCCTGAGCCGGACCGCCCCGGAGCGCGCGGGAGATAATGGCCCGTCGATCCGGAGGGGCCCCGGGAATGGGCTCTTTGCGGTTCGCGGTGGCGATGCCGAGCCAGCGCTTGGGCTTCTTGGACGCCCCCGCTCCGGCTTCGCCACCGGCGTCAGACGCTCCCGCAGCTCCGACCGACGTAACGACGACCGCGGGTGGGGGCGACCCGCCAGTTGATGATGGCCCCGCTGGGGTCTTGGAGGCTGGCCTATCCGCTGGATCGGGCGTCGCTGCCTCCACCGTCCCCTCCCGCCCCGAAGACCTGCTCGACTCGTCCTCCGCCCTCCCACAGCCTCCCAGGCTCACGGAAGCCACCGGGAGAACCGCGAGGGCTAGGGTAAGGACAGTCCGTTCAAGCACGAGTTCTCCAGAGGCCGCGGCATTTTAGCGGCTGTACAGCAAAGGACCACGCTCTATTCGCGAGCTTGTGGCCCCGAGAAGCGCCTCGTGTCATCGCCCCTCTTCGGGCGCACTCGGCCGAGGAAACAGGAGAGACCTATGGGCCGCGGCCATTCGAGAGCAGGCGGGCGGCCAAGCGCACTGAGGTGGGCGTCTGACTCGGCGCCACCTCCTACCGGCCAGGTTCCGTCCTCGTCCAGGGCAGAGGCCGCCTCTAGGCCTCCTTAGTCTTCAACGTCCAGAACCCGAGCCCAGAGGGCCCACTGACGCTGGGCGCGCTGGGGGCAGTCCCATTCCTCGGGATGACTCGGCTCATCGAGACTCAGGGCGTCCCCGCCCAAGGCAACCTGCAGCTCCGCAAGGACGGACGAACGATGGGGTCGCAGATCGTCCCGCCCGTGGCGAATGTGTTCCTCAAGGTCCAAGAGGAGGTTCCAGAGCTCCTGCGCATCGGCCCCTGCCCTCCTAGGACGGGGTGGGAGTACCCCCAGAAGCCACATCCCTACTGCAGTCTTGCTCCACACCCCCGGACGGATCGCGAGGCGCTCGGCCAGAGCCAGCAGCGCCTGGACGAGGGTGTCGGCGCCCCCCTCCAGCAGCTCCAGCTCCAACTCGCAGATCCGATGTTCCTTCGATGCAGCCTCGATTCGTCCCCGGTCGAGGGCCATCTCGGCCCGACCAAGGTCCGATTCGAGCACCACAGCATGACGCTGGATCTCGGACGAAAAGAGGGGGCGTGGCCAGGTACTCAGCGCAATGCCGGCACCACCTAGGACCTCCCGCAACCGCCCAGGGAGCTTGTCGCCAGCGGAGGGGGGGGCTGAGAGGGGGGCGTTGACTTCGGTCCGACTGAAGACCCCTCCAGCACGGCGGTCGGGACCTTTGACGGTAGCGATCCAGCCCCCTTCTTCGCGGCGCGCCCGCAAGGCCCACCGGCCGCGAGAGCGATTCGCTCCCTGGGGGGCAGGGACCGCGTAGTAGCGGGCCTGCAAGAGGACCTCGGACCCGGCGCCTTCGGGCCGAACAGAGGGGGGCAGGGCCTCGAGAACCGACCCAGGCTCCAGGTCGAGACCAGGCAGCGCCACGGCCTTAACCTCCACTTCGATGGGGGGGTCCTCTTTGCTCACGCGCTCCCGAGTCTAGCGCTCAGAAACCAGCTAGGCTGCCTGGCCATGGTCAGGGCCTCCCCTTTACTGAGCTCGGCGCAGGCCCGGGCGCTCGTCCGGGCCCATCCCCCCAAGCCTTGGATCTACTGGACCGACTTGCTTGGCTCCTCGGCGCTTGCCTGGGGGCTCTTCGGGCTGAGCCTCTGGACCGAGCCCTTCTCGGCCGGCTATTGGGCTGCCTCGGTAGCAGCGATGTTCGTCTTCCTGCGGGCAGGCTACTTCATGCACGAGATCGCCCACCGAAACGAGCGGGAGCTCCCCGGCTTCGAGTGGGCCTGGAACCTACTCATCGGGGTGCCCATCCTCATCCCCAGCTTCATGATCTGGCCGCACATCGATCACCACCGACCGGCCACCTACGGCACCTCGCAGGATCCGGAATACGCGCCCATTGCGGGCTGGACCCGAGGGCGCATGGTGGCCTCCCTCCTGGGTTTTGGGCTCATTCCGCTCTACCTGCCGCTGCGATTTGGCCTCCTCGGACCGCTCTCAGCTGCAGTGGCCCCGGCGCGAACCAAGGCCTGGGAGCAGTTCTCCACCGTAGACATCAACGCTGCCTACCGGAGGGCACCCCCAAAAGCGGAGGAGAGGCCAACCATTCGAGCCCAAGAGATCCTCTGCAGCCTCTTTGTCTGGGGAGCTCTCGGCGCAACCGCCCTGGGCCTCCTCCCAGTCTTCGTACACCTGCAGCGACTGGTAGTGATGTGCGGCTCCTTGATGATCAACCACAGCCGGACGCTAGTCGTGCACTTTTATGCGTCGGGCGGCGAGGCTCAGTCCCTGCAGGAGCAGGTCGAGGACACGATCACGCTGGAGGGACGTTGGTGGTGGACAGGCCTCTTCGCACCTCTTGGGTCGCAGTACCACGCCCTCCACCACGCGCTGCCCACCCTGCCCTACCACGCGCTATGGGCCGTACATCGCGAAATTCTGAAGCAAGAATCCCGCGATGCTCCCGGCTACACGGGAACCCGCATCGGCGGCATCTGGCAGGCCTGGGCCTTCGCCTGGAGCCGCGCGGCACGGGCTCTGGATTCGTCTTGATCCCACACGAGTACTGAACATATATTTAGTCTCTATGCCCAGACCGCACCTCGTCTGCGTCTATGTGCCGGATTTTCGCCTGCACGTCGCCTACCGGGAGTGGGGCGGAGAGCCGATGAGCGGCGTAGCCCTGGTCGATCCCGAGGACGGCCGGCGCCGCATTGCCGCTGCCTCCCCGCAAGCCCGCCTGGACGGCGTAGTCCGCGGCATGGTCTCAACCCTGGCCACGACCCTGGCCCCAGACCTGTGGATCCGGACCCTCGATCGCGCAACTCAGGCCGCCGAACACGCGCAACTCGAAGCCCGAATCCGCCGCCACAGCCCCAAGCTGGAGACCACCGGCGCAGGCGTGATCTACGTCGACTTTCGGGGATTGGAGCGGCGCTACGCCGAGACCGGGGTAGGCGGCTTCCTCGACGACCTGCGGGGAGCGGTCCTGAACTCTGGCTTTCCGGTGCGGCTGGGGCTGGCAAGTACCCGATTTGTGGCCCGCGCGGCGGCCATCCTCCAAGGAAAACTGACCGGACGTGGGCCGGCCCCACTCCAGATCCCCTTCGGCGAGGAGGCCCTCTTTCTCGCACCTCTTCCTTTGGAGCTTCTTCCCGATGCCCAAGAGGAGATCGAACACCTCCACGCCTTGGGCATCCGAAGCCTGGGCGCCTTTGCCGATCTGCCCGACGAGGGCATCGCCCGCCGCCTGGGCCCTCGGGGTCTGGCCTTGCTGCGCCTGGCCCGGGGCGAAGACCGCAGCTACCTCCTGCCTGCCCCCGAGCCCAAGAGCTACCGACGCGCAGTGCAGGCCGAAGCGCCGGTCGTACGCAGCGAGACCCTGACCTTCCTGCTCCGCCGGCCCATGGAGCAGCTGCTGTGGACCCTGGACCAGGAAGGCCTGGCCACCCGCTCCATCCGATGGACCTTAGAGCTCGAGGGCAAGGAGCCCGTCACTCTCCGGATTCAGTCCGCCCTACCTTCCGCCTCCTTGTCCCTGTGGACGGACTTGCTGCGCCTGCGGCTGGAGTCCTGGAGTCTCCCAGCCCCGGCTACCGCCGCGCACCTGGAAGCGGAGCCCCGGCCGGCCGAACAGGAGCGGTGGACGGGCCCCCGGAAGGCAGCTCCTGGGGCCCTGTCTCGCAGCCTGGCTCACCTAGTCAACGAGGTGGGCTGTGATCGGCTGGGGGCAAACCATCCCCAGCCACACCGATGGCCTGAGCTGCGGCACCGTGCCAGCTCAGGGGCCTTGAATCCCGAGCCGGCTCCAAGGGCTCCGTCTTCCATGGCGAGGCCAAAACGCAGGGTCAGCCCCGCTCCTCGCAGCTCCTCCTGCGAAGCAGAGTTTTGGGTCCCCGATCGCTGTAAGGAGGGGGCCCTGCCCCAAGCATTACGCTGGGAAGACCCTCCCCTGCCGATCGAGATCGCCACCGGCCTGGGCGCCCGCCCTGTTCGACTTCGGTGGCGTCATTTGTGGCGCCCCGTGCAGCGCGCTCTGGGCCCCTGGGACCTGAGCGACGGGGGCTGGGCCTCCCCGCAACAACGACGCTACTTCCAGCTCGAAGGCCGCTTTGGGACGGCCCAAGTCGTCCAAGATCTCTCCTCCCTCCAGTGGTTCCTCTGGGCTTGGCTGGACTGATGGGAGCTGTCCAGGCTTATGCCGAGCTGCACGCGTACTCCTGTTTTTCCTTTCACCGAGGGGCCTCCAGTCCCCGCCAGCTCATCGAAGCGGGGGCCTGCGCCGGGCTCTACGCCCTCGCCATCACCGACCGAGACGGCCTCTACGGCTCCATGCGGCAAGCCCGGGCCACGGAGACGCTGCGGGCTGGATCCCAGGCGGGACAGGTGCCGCCGCCGCCCCGCCCGGTCTACGGTTCCGAGATCGCTCTGGTTGATGGCTCCCGATTGGTCGCCCTGGTGCAGAACGTCCAAGGCTGGCGCAACCTCTCCTCCCTGCTCGCAGAGTCCCGCATGGCCTGCGCAAAAGGTCAGGCCATGCTCCCCATCGAGCGGGTCGCAGAGCGTAAGGAGGGCCTTCTTTTCCTCTCTGGGGGCCGCTTTGGGCCCGTGGACCGAGCCCTCCTGGGCCTCGACACCCTGAGGGCGGCACGGGCCTTTCGTCCTCAGGGACCCTGGGGACGCCCTCTGGGCTGCTGGGGCCTGGATGCACCGTCAGACGGAACGGTCGCAGAGCCACCCAGTCCTGTCGAACAGGCCCACCGCGAGGCCCGGCGACGATTGCAGGGCTGGAGCACCCAACGCGACGACCCCCAAGCCCGCCTGCGACGCGCCCGCACGACGGCAGCAGAGCTGCAGGATCTCCTGGGCGACCGCTTCATCTTGGAGCTGCACAACCACCTGCTTCCCGAAGATCAGTGGCTTGCAGCTCTCCTCCGGCAGCTGTCTCGCGACCTGCGCATCCCGCGGGCCGCCACCAACTGGGTGCACTACGCCCGCCCCAAAGATCGCGGACTCCAAGACGTGCTGTCCTGCATCCGCCTGCACAGCAAGCTCGAAGAGGCAGGCACCTCGCTCTTGCCCAACGGCCACTTCCACCTCAAGGGGGCAGCGCACATGGCCCGCCTCTTCGAGGGGGACTGTGAGTCCATTGGGATCACAGTGGAGTTGGCCCAAGAGTGCCGATTCCGGATCGAGGAGTTGCCCTACAGCTTCCCCATCGCCCCAGTGCCCGAGGGACACAACCTCGACAGCCACCTCGATGAGCTGGCCTGGGAAGGGGCGAGGACCCGCTACGCCGAGCGTCTGGAAACGGAGCCCCGCATCCGCAAGCAGCTGCAGCACGAGCTCGACGTCGTCGGCCGCATGGGGCTGGCGGGCTACTTCCTCATCGTCTGGGACATCGCCCGCGAGTGCCGCAGGCGCGGCATCCTGGCCCAAGGCCGGGGCTCGGCCGCCAACTCCTGCCTCTGCTACTGCCTGCAGATCACTGCGGTCGACCCTATCGCCTTAGACCTCCTCTTCGAGCGCTTTCTGTCCGAAGCTCGCGGCGGCTACCCCGACATCGATCTCGACATCAACAATCACCTCCGGGAGGAGATCCTGCAGTACGTCTACGAGCGCTACGGGCGAGACCACGT
>CAZQTQ010000197.1:0-7817 GCA_964596025.1 uncultured Rickettsiales bacterium | reverse complement strand
ATTGAATGCCGGTGGCCGCCGCTCCGTCTCTCCTACGAACCCTGTTCGCCAAGGAGTGACGATGTCTCGCACCCTCCCCCTCATCGTTCTTTGGGCCGGTTGCCTCGCGTGCAGCGGCTGCCTGTTCGTCGTGGAAGAACCCGAGCCCACGGCAGTGGTCGACGAGCCCGTCGTCTACGAGAGCACGCCCCCGAATCAGCGCCCGGTGATCTTTCCGGAGTCCACCGCCTGGTGGTGTGAGTTCGCTGACGGAGACTACGCGTTTGACTTCGAGACCGAAGTCGACGACTCCGACGGATTGGGCGACATTGACACCGTCGAGGTCACCGTCTTGCTCGCCGGCACCGGTCATCAGATCGACGAATTCTTGCTGTTTGACGAGGGCTTTGGCCGCTTTGGGGCGAGGGTCTGGGAGAGCGAATCCAACCTCTACTGCGGTGAGCCAATTGACGTCCGGTTCGAGGTCTGGGACTGGGCGGGCGAGTTTGACGCGGTGGTGCTTTGGTATTAGAACCGGGCGATGGCCACTGTCACCGTCTACACCACCCGTATCTGCGGCTACTGCCACGCTGCCAAGGCCCTCCTTCGCTCTCGGGGGATCTCCTTCGAGGAGGTCGGAATGGACGGTGATTCCGCGGTTCGGCAGGAGCTTGAAGAGCGCACCGGGCAGAGGACTGTGCCCCAGATCTTCGTCGGCTCGACCCATGTCGGTGGCTTCAAGGAGCTGCGGGCTGCGAGCCAGAGCGGTGAACTGGATGCCCTCCTCCAGCGGGAGGGGATCGAGCGGTCCTGACGCCGCCTGGAGTTTCCCGGCCCTAGCCCTCGCGAGCGTCCAGGTTGCTGCGCAGCCAGGTCGCGATGTCGCCAGTGGGCGTCCCCGGACCAAAAACAGCCGCCGTGCCCTGTTCGGTGAGGAAGGGGATGTCCGCCTTCGGAATGATTCCCCCGCCGAAGAGCACGACATCGCTGAGCCCTGCGGCATCGAGCGCCTTGCGAACCGCAGGAAAGAGCCCGTTGTGCGCCCCGCTGAGGATGGACAGGCCCACTGCGTCCACGTCCTCTTGCAGGGCAGTGTTGGCGACCGCCTGAGGGCTCTGGTGCAGGCCGGTGTAGATGACCTCGAAGCCAGCATCGCGGAGGGCGCGGGCGACCACCTTGGCCCCCCGGTCGTGGCCGTCGAGGCCTGGCTTTGCTACGAGGACGCGGTATGGGCTGGTCATCCGTCTGCGCCTAGCATCCGGTGAACTGGGCGGGACGCTTCTCGAGGAAGGCGGCCATGCCCTCCCTCTGATCTGCGGTCTCGAAGCACTGTCCGAAGAAGTCCGCCTCTTCTTGGAGGCCGAGCTCGAGCTCGAACTGCTCGGCTATTGAACAGGCCTGCTTGGCGAGGCGGATGGCTTGCGGCCCCTTTTCAGCAATCGTCTGCGCTAGGGCAAGCGCTTCATCGAGCACTGTGCCCGCAGGAACCGCCCGAAGTGCGATGCCCAGAGCGACGGCCTCGGGCGCCTTGACCATGCGGCCCGTGAAGACGAGCTCACGGGCCCGCTGCGCTCCCACCAAACGGACGAGCCGCTGGGTCCCACCAAAGCCCGGGATGACGCCGAGGTTGACTTCGGGTTGGCCGAAGCGGGCGTTTTCCGAGCAGAGGATGAGATCGCAGGCCATTGCGAGCTCCATCCCCCCTCCGAGGGCAAAGCCGTTGACTGCGGCGATGGTCACGCCGGGAAAGCGTTGCAGGGCCATGAGGACCCGCTGCCCCCGGCGGGCGAAGAACTTCGCTTCGCTCCGGTTCAAAGTCTGCATTGCCCCGATGTCGGCTCCGGCGACAAAGGCCTTGTCCCCGCTGCCGGTGAGAATGACGTGGCGTACCCCGTCGTCCCGCACCCGGCGGATGGCTTGGGCCAGGCCCGCCAGTACGTCCATGTTGAGGGCGTTCAGGGCCCCAGGCCGGTTGATGGTGATGACGGCAGTGCTGCCTTCGTGGGCATCGATGGTGACGACGTGCTCGGACATCTGCTTTAGGTCTCCCGGTGGTAATCGTAGACTCCTCGGCCGCCCTTTCGGCCGAGAAGGCCCGCATCCACGTATTGGCGGAGGAGCGGACAGGGGCGGTACTTTGTGTCGCCTAGGCCACCGTGGAGGACTTCCATGATGGCGAGGCAGGTGTCTAGGCCAATGAAGTCCGCCAGCACGAACGGGCCCATGGGGACGTTGGTGCCGAGCTTCATGCTGGTGTCGATGTCCTCGGCGCTCGCTATGCCCTCATAGAGAGCGTAGAAGGCCTCGTTGATGTAGGGCATCAGGATCCGGTTGACGGCGAAGCCGGGGAAGTCCTTGGCTTGGACGCAGGTCTTGCCCATCGATTCGGCCAGGGCCAGCGTTGTCTTCAGCGTCGCTTCGTCCGTTCGATGGCCGGTGATGATCTCGACCAACTTCATCACCGGCACGGGGTTCATGAAGTGCATCCCGATGACCTGCTCGGGGCGCTGGGTTGCAGCCGCAATCTTGGTGATGGAGATCGACGAGGTGTTCGAGCCCAGGATCACCCCGGGCCGGGCCACATCGTCCAGGTCTGCAAAGAGCTTGAGCTTGAGTGACTCGTTCTCACTTGCCGCCTCGACGATGAAGTCGGCCTCGCCGAACCCTGCGACGCCGCAGCAGGGGGTCACGCGGGCGAGCGCCGCGTCCGCGTCGTCTTGGCTCATTCGCTCTTTGGCCACGGACTTGGCCAGGAAGCGCTCCATCGTGGCCTTGCCTCTCTGGGCCCGCTCCTCGCTCACGTCGGCGAGCAATACGGTGTAGCCGGCCAGCGCGGCAATGTGACCAATGCCGCCGCCCATCTGGCCCGCGCCTAGGATCCCAATGGTCTTGATGCCGTCGATCATGTGCCGTCTCTCCGTGGGTTGTCGGGCCTAGGCCGGGCGTTCCACCACCAGGGCTACGGCCTCGCCGCCTCCGATGCACAGGGAGGCGCAGCCGCGGGTCTTGTTTTGGTCTTCGAGCTGGTGCAAGAGGGTCACGAGGATCCGCGCCCCTGAGGCGCCAATCGGATGCCCGAGCGCGACTGCCCCGCCCCAGATGTTCACCACCTCGGGGGAATAGCCCACGATGTCTTCTACGGCACAGGACACGACTGAGAAGGCCTCGTTGACCTCCCAGAGGTCGACGTCTTCGACCTGTAGGTTCAGCCGCTTCAGTGTGCTCTGGATGGCGTAGGCCGGCGCGGTACTGAACCACTCCGGTTCTTGGGCGTGGGAACCGTAACCGGCGATGGTTGCCAGCGGCGTGAGTCCAAGCTCACGCGCGGTGTCCTCGGACATCACGACAAGCGCGGCGGCCCCATCGTTGATCGACGAGGCGTTGGCTGCGGTGATGGTCCCGTCTTTCTTGAAGACGCTGCGCAGGCTGGGGATCTTCTCTGGCCGTCCCCGACCCGGCTCCTCGTCGCTGTCAACCAGGATGGGGTCGCCCTTGCGCTGGGAGATCTCGATCGGCGCGATCTCGGCTGCGAACTTGCCGGCTTCCTGCGCCGCAAAAGCCCTCTGGTAGGACTCGAGGGCGAATCGGTCCTGGCGCTCCCGTGAGACACCCTGCTCGGTAGCGCAGAGTTCGCCGGCTTGGCCCATGTGGAAGTCGTTGTACACGTCCCAGAGCCCGTCCTTGATCATGGAGTCGACGAGCTCCCCGTGCCCCATGCGGTAGCCAGTGCGGCCTTTGGGCAAGAGGTAGGGGGCGTTGCTCATGCTCTCCATGCCGCCGGCCACCACCACCTCGGCGTCACCGCAGCGAATCGCTTGTGCAGCCAGCATCACCGCCTTCAAGCCGGACCCACAGACCTTGTTGATGGTCATGCAGGCGACGCTCTTTGGGAGGTCAGCGAAGAGGGCGGCTTGGCGGGCCGGTGCCTGGCCTACTCCGGCCGGGAGAACGCAGCCCATAATGCACTCGTCCACCTGATCTCCGCTGATTCCAGCCCGGTCGAGGGCGGCGCGGATGGCGTGAGCCCCGAGTTGGGGAGCAGAGAGGGAAGCGAGGGCGCCCTGGAAGGAGCCAATTGGCGTGCGGGCGGCAGCGACGATGATGGCGTTGGGCATGGTGTCTCCGCGCTCGGGCCGATGTCCTGGGACGCGGTGGGGAAGTAGCACAGATGGGGCGGGGACGCCACGACCGGATGGAGCAGTCGCCGGCTGTTGCCGGGGTAGGGGAGCGGTTCAGGAAACTGAGCGCTGAGAGCGGCTCTTTTTCCACTCGATGAGATCGAGGATCTCCTCGACGTCGTCTGCACTCAGGCCCTCCTCGAGGAGGATGTCTGCCAGGCCCTTGCTCTCCTGTGCCACCTTGCCCCTGCTGGGGGCGCTGGCGAGTAGCCGCTCGCGGAGTTCCCGATCAACCAGAGGCACGGTCGAAACATCGCCTTCGTCGGTGCTGTGGCGAATCCGCAGGGTCAAAGTTGGGAGGTCGAAGCCCCAAGTGACCCCCTGCCGCCGGATCCACGGGACAATACTCTCGGCCTCCTCCTCGAACCACCAGGGGTCTGGGATTGCTGTGGGGTCAGCCTTGAGGAGGCGCTGAATGCGCTCTCTCAGCGGCTTCGGACCCAGCTTCGCGAGGGCCGGCTGGGGCAGGACGACATATTCAATGAGGGCCCGAAACACCAGCCGCTCGATCGCTGTCCGTTCGCCTCGGCTGAACTCCTCGGTCATGTCCCCGCGATTGGCACAGAGGTCGAGGAGCAGCTTTCGCATCCGGGGCAGCTCGGGCTCGCGGGGGCGAAGGAGGACTTGGGCGGCGGCAGCGTGGCTCTCTTCGTACTTTTGGGCCAAAAGATCGCGCCCGTCCAAGTCGAGGATCTTGGCCATCGCAAGCAGGCGGGCGTCCGAGGGCATGCGCTCTCCCCGTTCCACCATGCCGATGAAGTTGCCGTTGGCCAGACCGAGCTCCTTTCCGACCTCTGCCAGGGTTTGGCCGAGGTCGAGTCGCCGGGTCTTCAGGAGGGCTCCGAGGCCGTTGCTGTGCTTCGATTGCATCTCGGAATTATGCCATACAAGTATGGATGATCCCACCGTTGACTTCATACAGATTTGTGTGGTTCACTGTCCGCACGGTCCGCGAGGAGACGGCGGGAGGGGGCAATCGGCCGTTCGCGAGGCGGAGACGCCCCCCGGCAACCCAGCCGTCTCTTCGCTGGACCGGACCCTCCTGATTTGACTAGACGCCTTGCCCTCAGGGCTGTCTCCCGGCGTCGACTCCCTGGCCGGACTCCGCTCAAGTGCTATGAATGCTCTTGCCGTGGCTTCACTTCATGACCCAGCAGTCTTCTTTGACGGCGTTTGCACCTTCTGCAACGGGACCGTCCGCTTTCTGATTGCCCGGGACCCCAAGGCGCGTCTCCGCTTTGCAACCTTGCAGTCCGAGGTCGCCAAGGAGCTTCTCGCCAACCAGCCGGTCGATCCCCAGGCCTTGGACGCCATCGTCCTCCTCGAGAACGGGCGTTGCTACGAGGAGTCGACAGCTGCCTTGCGCATTGCCCGCTACCTTCGTGCACCCTGGCCCCTTCTCGGCCTCTTCGTCGTCGTCCCACGCCCCATCCGGGACGCGATCTACCGGTGGGTAGCGCGCAACCGCTACCGCTGGTCGGGGAAGGAAGAGCACTGTCGGGTGCCGAGCCCGGAGGAGCGGGGGCGATTTCTCGACGGCGCGGAGTTGGCGGAATGAACCGCAACTTGCGGTGATGCCCCCCCCAGGGGGACGCTGTTCCCACTACTCAGACCGAACCGAGACTTGTTGAATCTCTGTGAAGGTAGAGCTTTGCCCTTGCCGGATCGCCCACATCCCCTCAGAATGCACCCGCTTTCAGTAGGGAGACCTCTTTCTATGGCTTTCGAATCGACATTCCGCCGCGGCTTCGCCTCGCTCCTTCCCGCTGCCTTGCTGTTGGGCCTGTTTGGGCCCCTTGCTGCGGGCTGTAGCGAGGACAACATTCGGGCCCTACGGGCCGACTTCGCCATTACGTGGGACGCCGACCAGGGCTATCAAGACGGTGACTTGCCGGCCTCCTCCTTCCTATTCGGTCAGGTGGTGACGGGCACGGTGGGCACCATCCCAGTACGCATCTCCAACCCCGGAACTGCGGACTTGGCGCTGTGCGACATCTACCTTGCCGAGGTCTCCTTCGACGAGAACGGGGAACTGTCGAACGAACTCCGGGTCGAGATTCACCCGGAGCTGAGCACGGACGCTCCTCCGGGCCCAGGCGTCCTGGACAACGGGGCCGCCCTCGATTTCGATCTGAGCTTCGTCCCGGTGTTCGGGGAGCCCCTTGATGACGAGGGCGACGTTGCCAGGCTTCACCTCGTGGTCAAGCAGGAGCTCAACTGGGACTGCCCCTCGGAAGGCGAGCTTGCTGAGGGCGCGACCGGCGAGGGCGAGGGTCTCTACATCCCCATCGTCGGTGACGGCCACGGTGACCCGCTGCCTGTGATTTACGCCAAGCCGGACGAGATCCAGTTCGACGAACTGGAGGTGGGCCAGAGCTCCGGCCTCACCCAGGTCACCGTCGGCAATGCCGGTCCGGGCACGCTGCAGACCTACGGTGTGACGCTCGAGGGCGATACAGGGCAGTTCACACTCGACGGGTCGGCTGTCGAGAACAGGTTCTACGAGATCGGCGAGGCGGCCATGCTCGAGGTCGAGTATGTGCCCGTCAGCCAGGGCAACCACAGTGCGGAGATCGTCATCTCCAACACGGACCCCAACCACGACCCCTTGCGGATCCCTCTCTCGGGCATCGCGAACGGTACTCCGGTGGGCAAGGGGCCGGTGGCGGTCTGTGCGGCGGACATTGTCTCCGCGCCGTTGATGACCGAGACCTTGGATGGTTCGGGCTCCTACGATCCCGACAATCTGCCCTTGAGCTACAGCTGGGTTATGACCCCGCCTACGGGTTCTGCGGCCACGCTCACCAGTTACACCTCGGCGACACCTAGTATCACTCTGGACATCGCGGGCACCTACTCGGGCGAGCTGACGATCAGCAACACCAACAACCAGAGCGACAGCTGCACCCAGAACATCGAGGCGGTTCCAAACGAGAACTTCCGCATCGAGATCTTCTGGAGCCAACCAGACGACATGGATCTCCACCTGCTGCAGGCCAACGACGGGAGTGGGAACATTGGCGAACCCCGCACCGACGGCGACTGCTACTTCTCCAACTGCGTGCCCGGCGGGTGGGGTCTGATCCCCGACTGGGGTGTCTCAGGTGTCACTACCGACGACCCGAGCCTCGACCTCGACGACATCTACGGGACCGGTCCGGAGAACATCAATATTACCGATCCGGCGCTCGCTCCTTACGATGGCTGGTACTACGTGTTCGTGCACGACTACCCGGGTACGGTGGACGAGTACAGTCAGACCGACGTCACGGTGAACATCTACCTCAACGGCCTGCTGACGCAGACCTACACCTTTGGGATGGCCACCGAAGACGAGGACTACTACGTAGCCCGCATCCAATGGCCCACCGGCCAGATCGTCGCATGCAACGGCATCGGGACCTCGCCGACAGCGGCCTGCCCCTAGTCCCACCCTCCAAGTAGAGAAGCCCGACTTCGGTCGGGCTTCTTGCGTTCTAGACCTTTTCGCTCTCGCTAGTCGCTGTCCGGCTTAGCGGGAATCGGGACGTCCGAGAGGCTGTCGACCACTGAGGTCTCCCCGAGGGGGTCTATGTCCACCTCGACCTCCGGCTCTTCAGTCCGCCTCGCCGCGATCTCCTCGGGCCGCTCGATCGGTTCGGTTGGGTCCTCCCAGTAAGG
>CAZQTQ010000196.1:0-7825 GCA_964596025.1 uncultured Rickettsiales bacterium | reverse complement strand
GAGTTTGACCTCTTTGCCCCAGCGGAGCCGGTTGGTGGACGAGAGGGTGGCGAGGAGATCGGCGGTGAAGTCGACGCCCAGGTCCATCTCGAAGCTCTCCATCGAGCCGAAGCTCCAGTGGCCGTCGATGATCAGGGCGGGGTTGATGTCGAAGGCCCCTCGGCTCAGGTAGACCACGACTCCGGACCCAAGGTGCTCACCGGAGTACAGCGTGGTGTTGCCGAAGTCGATGAGGGTGCGGCCGGTGTTGACGGTGACGGTCTCGGACATCACGCCGTGCTCGATGACCTCGTTGAGGCTGGCCTCTTCGGTCCAGGCCCGAACTGTGCTGCCGTCGACCTCCAAGGAGACGACGCGGCGCAGATAGCCCTCGCCGTCCGAGCCCACCACGATCTTGCCTACGGCCAGGTCGTGGACGCTGGGGTCGCAGGCGAAGGTGAAGGTCAGGAGCTCCCGGTCCTCGGGGACGTCGACTTCGGAGATGCAGGGGTCGTCGTCGATGATCAGCAGGTCGGGGCTGAGCACCAGCTCGTCGGGGCCGGGGCCCACGTCGTCGTCGCCGGTGTTGTCGCTGTCCGAGTTGGTGGCCGTGTTCCCATCGTCGCCGTCTTCCGGGCCTGCGGTGCAGCTCACCAGCAGCAGGCAGAAGAGCGCGGCAACAGCAAGGCTGGGGCCGGTCGGGACGAGGGATCGAATCGAGGAAAAGAAGGGATTTGGTGCCATGGTGCCCCTACTTACGGTGAGTCGAGGGAAAGGTCCAGGGTGTAAATGACGCCAGCACTGAGGCCGTGGTCCTCGAAGAGGAAGGCCCGAGCGTAGAGCGTACCGTCTTCTCCGGTGGTGTAGCTCAGGCTCTCCCCGTCGGTGGAGGTCTCCGAGAAAGCGAGGATCGCACCGGCATCGTCCCGCAGCCGAAGATCTATGTCGCCCTCGTCTTGGCTGAACGCGAGCGCCAGGCCCAGCTCCTGGCCGGTTTCGACCTCGATGGCGTGCCAGTCCTCGTCACCGGTGCAGATCTGGAGGTTGGTGTAGGTGCCAGCGAGGAGGCTTGCGGCGTCTGCTTGGCTGTTGTTGGGCTCGAGGGTGTCGGTCGGGCAGTCGGGAAATCCGGTCGCGACCTCCATCGAATACGGCGTGCCCTTGGTCTGGCCATCGTCCGCAAATTGCGAGATCAGGACGAAGTAGGTGCCGGCCTCGACCACGGCGCTCAGCAGCTCGTTGTCGGACAGGGACCAGCCGTAGCTCAGGATGGTACCGCTTGTGTCTCGAAGCTCGGCGTCGATGTCGCCGTCCTCGTAGTCGAAGAGGACCTGGACGACCAACTCTGTGGCCGCATCGAGCTCAATCTCGTACCAGTCCTCGTCGCCGGGGCAGGCGATGAGATCCGGGTGGCTGCCGGGAGCCAGGAAGGCGGCCGAGTCAGCATCGTCGTTCTCTTCGGAGGCGTCGTCGCTGCAGCTATCGATGGGGGTGCCGCCGGTGCTGTCGTCGTCGTCGGAGTCGTCGGTGTCGTCGTCGCCGGCCGCCGAGTCGTCATCGCCGGTACCGGCCGGCTCGGTGTTGCAAGCGGCGTAGAGCCACAGCTGGAGGAGGACCAAGGGCAAGAGCAGGGGCCTGAGGCCCAAGGAGATCCGCATCGCCCTAGGCTAGCACCCTCGCCCCGCTCAGCTGCCGTAGCTGCCGTCGGGCAGGACCGTCGGCATCGCGTACTGGGCGTCACGCAACAGACCGGTGAGTCCGGGGTCCATGGACTTCATCAGGGCTGAGGTGCAGGGCTCCCACTCAGCCGCGATCTCGTCACAGCGGCCCGCCTGCGCGCCCAGCAGCGAGGTAAGCCCCCAGTAGAGGTACTCGATCTGCATGCACTCGTAGTCGCAGGTGGTGTCGTCGTAGTGGTACCAGGCGCCATCCGGGTAGGAGGAGGGAACGTCTGCGAAGTGGCCGCCTCGGGCCAAGTCCATGACTTCGGCGAGCTGGGAGCCGGAGCCCAGCCCGAAGGCCTCGGAGTAGACCTGGGTGTGGCCGGCGGAGTGGATGAGGTGCAGAACTTCCTCGAGGGTGGCATCGAAGACTCCACTGCCCGGCGTCTCAATGGTCTCGTCGCCCTGCAGGTCCTGGCCGATGCGCTGATCGATCCACGAGGACTCGAACAGGCCGGAGGATTCCAGGCCATCGGGATTTCCAAACATGACCAGCGTGGCCTGTTCTTGCACCATCGAGTCCACGACGGCTGCGTCGTCGACCGCGCCATCCTCGTCGTTGTCGAGGTACTGGGCCATGACGTGGGCGGCGTGGAGCACCTTGGCGTCGGACACATCGGCCGTGGCGTAGATGAAGACGCCAAAGACCGTGACCGTCTTGGTGAACCAAGCGGATGCCACGTCGGAGGAGGGGACGGGCTCGACCGAACTGGGAACGTCTGACGAGGGAGCAGAGGTGTCGTCGTCGTCGCCCGTTCCGTCTCCATTCGCGCCGCCGGTGGTTCCCGATCCCGGGCCGCAGGCCACGGCGAGGAGGAGCAGGAAGAGACCGATGGTCGAAGGAAAGAGCCGCTTGTCGAGCCGAATCATGCGGCGGAGCTTAGGGGGCCTTCGGGTCGGTCAGCAAGGGGCGTAGTCCTGGCCGCGGGGAAGTTTGGGTGGCGCGGCCGGGAATTTGACCCGACGTTGGAGGGGGGAGCGGGGATTCGCCCCTCTCGATAAAGGGCAGACAAGCGACGACCGCTGCAGCCCAGCGGACGACGACAGCACCTGACGGGGAGTGGCTACCGATGCGAGTGAATACCTACCTCTTTTCTATTGCTCTGGTCTTGGGGACCGCTCTGCTTGGGGTGGGTTGTTCCGCCTCGAAGTAGACGGGCTTCTCGTTGCGGAGCATGTCGATGCAGTTTGAGTAGTCCGAGCGGGGCAAGACGAGGGTGGGAAGATCCCCATCGGGCTCCACGGGCCTGTCTTGGAAGAGCACCAAGCCGATGCTGCGAAACCGACGTCCTTTGAGGACGATGCGGTAGCCGTGCGGGTCGACGATGCACTGGTAGTGGAGGATCTCGTTCACACCGCCTCACTCTTGCTCCGGTTCGAAGGCGCATCTTGGCACGCCCCGCCTGCCGAGCGCCACTGGAGGTCTGGGCGCCTTTAACCCTGGACTGTCGGGACCCAGGCCGTGGTCCGGCCCCCCACCTCGAGGAACTCGATGGGCTGGCCTTCGACCTTGGCACCTTCCGCCTTGCCCCAGCGGCTGTGGAAGAGCCAATTCTTGGGAAAGTGTTCCTTGCGGGCGTCTACCGCGATCGCGGTCTCGACGATGGACTGCAAGACCAAGCGGATCTGGCTCCGCTCGTCGGAGCTGAGCGTCGCAACCCGCCGTCTGGGATCGATGTGGCTCTGGTAGAGCACCTCGTCCGCGATCCAATTGCCCACGCCGGCGGCGAAGCGCTGATCGAGGAGGAGGGTCTTGATGCGGCTCCGTCCCCGGCGGGCCAGGCGGGCATCGAATTCGGCGGCCGAGGGTAGGGTTTTCGATGGGTCGTAGCCCAGCCTGCTGATGGGTTCCTCGTTCGCGGGGTCTTGGCGCAAGCGCAGGCGGCCAAGGCGGCGCGCGTTGGTGAAGGCCAGCTCGCCCCCGTCGTCGAAGCGAAGCAGGAGCTTGCAAAAGCGGGGTGGCCAGGTCCGGTCGGGGTTCTTGGGCGAGGCTTCCAGCTCGATGGGCTGGTCCCCGGGAACGCGGAAGCCTCCCGTCATGCCGAAGTGGATCCCCAGCCAGGGCTTCCGGTCGAGCTCGAGCCAGAGCTGCTTGCCGTGGCGACCCGTTCCGGTGACTTGGGCTCCTTCTAGGGCGACTCCCAGCTCGGACGGGGGCACCCCCTCGACCACGATCGCGTCGTCGTCGACCCAGGCCACTTCGATGCGCCGGCCCAGACTGGCTCGCTCCAGCATCTTCCGGCCGAATTCGACCTCCGCCAGTTCCGGCATGGTCCTACTCCTCGAATCCCGCGATGGGACGCTTTGCCCTTCGTCCGGCATGATGCCGTCTCGGCCGGTGCTCTGCACCCCATAAACCCAAAGCCCTGGGGCCTGATCTATGGTCAGGACTGCGGCGCAGACCGGTCCGCGAAGAGGAGCGAAGCGATGGGCATCGGGACGGTTCATCTAGGCGGCTGCAGGCCTTGCGGCCCTTTAGTACTCGCTTTGGGGTTGGCGCTCGCCGGCTGCGGGCCGACCCCGGAGCCCGAGCAGCCACCGAGCGGACCCGAGATCGAGTTTCCGCAGGCCTCGGCAGGCGCTCTCTTCGCCTCGCCAGCGCGTAGCCCGAGCCTCATCTTGCGCATGGACGGCGCGGCCGAGGGTGAGGCGCTCCAGGTGGAGGTCGCAGGCAGCGAAGTCGAAGTGCTCTGGTCTGAGGAGCTGGGGCTGCACACCGCGACGGTAGACGCCGCCGCTCTCGGGGCCGGAATCCACGAGGTTCAGGCCCGCATCGGCAGCGGGGACGGAGCGTCCAGCGGGGAGATGGACCTGGTGCTCGGCGACCAAGGTGTTCAGCTGACCGACTTTGGCGCCGTAGGCCGTGCTTCTAGTCCCGCTCTCCACCACGACGGCAGCCGCCTCTGGCTGACTTGGGTGGACGAGCGCGAGGGCGACATGGGTCGTCTGTGGCTGCAGGAAGTCGACGGGGCGGGACGCTTCGTCGGTGATCCGTTGGGCTTGAGCGACCCGGAGGTGGATGTCAGTGAGGCCTCGGTCGTATGGGGCGATGGGGTCATGGGGGTGCTCTACCGGACCGCAGGGGACCCCAGCAATGAGCTGTTCGTCGTGCGAACCGACGGCGAGGTGATCGCGGGTCCCATCGCGCTCAACGAGGACGGCGAGGTGGGTTCCTTTGGTGGCGACGTCTCCTTTGACGGCGAGGCCTTTGTCGCGGTCGCACGGAGCTTCGACGCGGCCACCGAAGAGAGCACGATCCGCTGGCTGCGGCTTGGTGCAGACGGCACGTCGAGCGTCGGTCCGGTGGTCATTGGCGGCTCGGGCGACCTCGCCCAGGGAGAGACCTTCCTCCCCTTCACCGTTGTGCGAGTCGAAGCCGAAGACGACCGCAGCCTGGTGACCTTCGTGCGGGATGACTGGGATTCGCTTTTCGATATGACCATCCCCCAGCCGCACTCCTTGGTTGTCGACGGGACCGGCCAGGTTCTCGTCGACAGCATCTTGCCGGTGCCTCTGACCTACCCCTTGGCGTTTGAGGCCCAGGTCCACCGCGTGAACGGTCAGTTCTTGCCTCTCTGGACGGCTGTCAGCCTCCTGGATGAGGACCTCAACCCGCCCTACCGCCTGTTCGGAGCTTCGCTAACCCGCTTCGAACTCGAAACGGAAGAGGCTTATGCCGCTACGGAGCTCTTCCAGGCCCCCCACGCCCGCAGCGAGCCTGTCGTCGTCGAGCACGAGGAGCAGTGGAGTGTCTTGTTGTGGTCTGACGAGCGCGCCCACGTCGAGACCCCCGAGGATGGGAAGATCCAGCTCTTTGCCGCGACGCTCGGCGAGGACCTCAGCCTCGGGGAGCCGCTGCGGATCGACCACAGCCTCGTGTTCTCCTCGGCTTCGCAGCTCCGGGCGCAGGCCCGGGCCAACACGGTTGTTGCGGTCTGGATCGACGAGCGAAATGGATTCAGCGCCGGTGGCACTACGCCCGAGGTCTTCTTCGATACCTTGTGGTTCTAAGAGTCGCCGATGTATCGCCGCTTTGGAAAACGGATTCTGGATCTGCTGATGGCCTTGGTCGCCGTGCTCTTACTGTCCCCGGTGATGGCGCTGACGGCGCTGGCGGTACGCCTCGACTCCAAGGGCCCCCTTTTCTTCCGTCAGGAGCGTCTCGGTCACCGGGGACAGGTCTTTTCGGTACACAAGTTCCGCAGCATGACCGACGAGCCTCGCGAGGTGAGGGGTGAGATTCACGGCGGTCATCCGGATGTGACCCGCGTGGGCCGGGTGCTGCGGCGCTCGAAGCTGGATGAGCTGCCGCAGCTCATCAATGTCCTGCGGGGAGAGATGAGCCTGGTGGGCCCTCGGCCCTGCGTGGTCGAGCTGCGGGAGGAGTTCAACGCCGACGGGCACAAGCGGCTCCAGGTGCGTCCAGGGGTAACCGGCCTGGCCCAGGTCAGCGGCAACATCCACCTGAGTTGGCCCGAGCGCTGGGGTCTGGACGCGCGGTACGTCGACGAACATGGCCTGTGGATGGACCTGAGGATCCTGGCCAAGACGGTTGGCGTGGTTCTTCTCGGAGAAGAGCGCTTCAAAGTCGGGTGAGGCGGTATCGTGCGGGTCACGGCCGGGCTTCCGGCCTGCACTGGTGGGGCAGTGCCGATTCGGGGAGAGGATTCTTGTTGGGGGGGTGAAGGGCGCTGTAGTGCATCGGGTCTCTTTGGTTCTGCTCTCCCTTGGACTCCTCCTCCTCGCCGGGGCCTGCCAGCGGCCAGGTTCCTCTGGGGGTGATGACGAGTCCCCGATTGCTGGGCCGACCCTCGAGGCGCCAGATCCCAGCGATGGCTTCCAGTTCTCCGTCGACTTCGTGGCCCCCGCCCACTCCGAGATCTGGAAGTGTCAGGTCTATCCCTTGCCTACGGAGGGCGGCGCCAACGTCAACAGTGTGGAGTACGAGCAGACCGCCGGCATGCACCACATGACCATCTCGACGCCGGCCTTTACTGGGGTCGAGTTCGAGCCGGGGACCTATGACTGCGAGGCTCTCTACGAAGAGGCCATGGACTCGCTGACGATGATGTTTGGGAGCCAGGGCAACGACCACGACCTATTGAGTCTCCCAGAAGGCGTGGCCGCGACCTTGCCGGCGGACATCGCCATCGTCCACGAGGTCCACTACGTCAACGTCACCGACCAGCCCATCGACGTGTTCTCGCGCGTCAACGCCTACACCATCAACGACAACGAGGTCGAGGACGGGATCTGGGGTGGGCAGGTGCGGGACGAGAACATTGTGATACCTGCGGGGGAGACGGCCACCGAGTGGACAAAGTGCGTGTTCAACAAGGACGTGGATGTCCACTTCTTGGCTTCGCACACCCACGAACTTGGGGTGGAGTTCACTGTCGCGCTCTACGATGGGGAGACGGTGGAGGAGACCTTCTACACGAACACCGACCTGCACTACCCCCAGATTGTCCAGTACAGCCCGCCTCTGGTGGTCCCCGCTGGCACGGGCTTCTCGTACACCTGCACCTGGACGAACCCCTACGATCACGACGTGATCTATGGGCTGAGCTACCAGGACGAGATGTGCAACCTAGCCATTGTGCACACGCCGATGGACTTGACCGCGCTCTGCGAAGTGGTCGAGACGAGTGATGGGGTGCTGTGGGAAGGCTGAAGTAGAAGGCTGGGGGCCAGCCGGTACGGTCAGGCGACTCCGACCAGTTGCCGCTAGTAGACGTAGCTCAGGTCGAATGAGCCCACATTAACGGTGACTTCGCCTCCGGGGGCGGAGGCCTGCAGCGGGGAGAGGTCGAAGGTCAGGAATTCGCTCAGGTAGGCGAGGCAGGTGTCGTCATTTGCGTCGTGAATGACGGTTAGGCCCGCCTGCGGCGGGGCGGATTCCAGGACCAAGCCGTTCCAACAGAGGTCGAACTCGTGGTCCTCGCAGCCGCCGCCGTAGCTGACGGATAGCTCAAGGACGTCGCCCGAGATCTGGGCCTGATCCAAGGTGAACTGGTCGCTCGTCGGCATGGGGTCGCAAATCTCGACCGCGGGTGTGGGCTCGCTTGTATCGTCGTCGCCCGCGGTGTCGTCGTCGCCCGCGGTGTCGTCGTCGCCCGCGGTGT
>CAZQTQ010000195.1:0-7911 GCA_964596025.1 uncultured Rickettsiales bacterium | reverse complement strand
CCCGTCGTCGAGGCGATCGGAGCGGCAGTAGCGCGCCGAACCCAGAGTCGCCAGCCAGCTTTGGACGACGGCGGCCCCATTGTCCTGGATCGCCGAAAGAAGCTGCTCCAGCTCGACCAACCCCTTTTCCTTGGCAAGTTGCAGCAGCAGCCCGGCGCCGAATTGATTGGACGCGATTTGGGCTGCAAGGTCGGCTACCACGGTCTGGGGGTCACGCACTGGGTGGGGTCCGGCGGCCAAGGCCTCGCGAATCTCTTCCTCCCGAAATTGCCCGTCCTCGAGCAGAAGCAAATCCTGCAGGAGTACTCCCTCTTCGGCGAGGGCGACCGAGAACGGCGGCATCGACCCCGGAGTGATCCCACCGACATCGGCGTGGTGCCCCCGACTGGCCACAAAGGCAAAGAGGAGACCCTCGGGGTCGAAGACGGGGGAGATCACCGTGATGTCGGGCAGGTGCGATCCTCCGCTTCCGGGATCGTTGTGGGCCCAGGCCTGGGCGGGGCGGAGTCGTGTGCGGTGCTTCGCGAGCAGCCCCCGGACCGTCTCCCCCATCGCTCCTAGGTGCACCGGAATGTGCGGTGCATTGGCAACGAGATGTCCCTCTGCGTCGAAGAGGGCGCAGCTGAAGTCCAGCCGCTCCTTGATGTTGGTCGACCAGGCCACCCGGCGAAGGCGCTCGCCCATCCGGGTTGCGATCGAGAACAGGCGCCGGTGGGCGAGCTCGAGCTCGACCGGGCCCACGGCGCCACCCTCCCGGAACCGTGCTTTCCCCGAAACTGGGTCCCGTCCCCGGGGCGCACGGTGCAAGATCAGCAGTCCGTCCTTCGCAACCGACGCGCTCCACCCCGGATCCAGAACCACCGTTGTCGTCGCGGCCGCCACGACACAGGGACCCTCCAGCCGCTGACCCGGCACCAGGCTCTCCGCCCGAAGCCAGGGACAGGCCAGGGTTTCGAGGGCGTCCTGCTCCGCCGGCAAGCCCAGGGTGTGGACGGCCAACACCGCCGGTTCCCCGATCGACGACTCAGCCGAAGCGCCCGGCGGCTCTCCTCGTTCGGCGCTCAGCACCGGGGGCGTCTCGCCCCTCAGGCCGGTCTCACCTGCCCCCTCCTGAGCAATCCCAAGCAGCGCTGAGGCCTCGACCCGCACCTGAACCACCTCCACGGCTACGCCGGGGCGAGCGAAGCCAAAGAGCCGACAATGGGCCTCCTCAAACTCCTGGCGGTCGCTCACCGTCAGGGCAGTCTCCGCACCGGAATAGCGCAAATCCCAACGCAGCTCCGCGCGCAGGGTCTCGGGACCGGCCCCCTCCGCCAAGAGTTCGGCGAAGGCAGCAACCCGAGCCGCATCCAGCCGCTCCGTGAGCTCCTCTTCCAACCCACTCTCCCAGGTCCGCATCAAGGCAAGGCAGCGCTGACTTCGAAGAAGGGCCTGTCCGATCCCTGCAGCAGAAAAGACCCCTGCATCCCCCGGAACGAGGACTTCCTCGATGCCCAGGGCCTCCGCAACGGCACAGGCGTGCTGCGGAGCCGCACCGCCAAAGGCGATGAGGCTGTGATTCTTCGGATCGTGTCCCCGGGCGGTCGACAGCTCTTCGATGGCGTCGACCATCGCCTCGTTGGCAACGGCGAGGAAGCCGGCAGCCAGCTCTTCAACCCCTCGCTCGGGGTCCAGCGCCTGGATGGCTGTCCTCGCGGCCTCGAGCGACAGGGGCTCGTTTCCCTCCAGCCCGAAGACCTCGGGGAAGTACTCGGGACGGACCCGCCCCAAGACCAGGTTTGCATCGGTTACCGTCGCGGGCCCTCCCCTCCCCGCGGCCGCTGGACCGGGCATAGCGCCGGCTGAATCTGGCCCGACCTGGGCCCTCCCATCGGCCAACCTCAGGATGGACCCGCCGCCCGCCGCGACGGTCGAGATGTCCAGGCCCGGGAGGCGCAAGACCCTCCCCTCGACCTCCAGCTTGTCCCGACGCTCCAACCGCCCAGCCCACCGACTGATGTCCGTCGAAGTCCCCCCCATGTCGAAGCCGAGGACAGCCGCGCGGCCGAGGCCTCTGGCGAGGGCAGCGCAGGCGACAACCCCTCCAGCAGGACCCGAGAGCACCGCATCGCGACCGAAGAACCGGGCCCCAGAACAAAGGCCTCCGGTCGAACGCATGTAACGGACTTCCGGTGCGAGGGGGTCGACCGTCTCGGTATAGGCCCTGAGTACGGGGCTCAGGCTTGCATCTGCAGCAGATGAACGGGCGCGGTCAACCAGGCCGATGCGGGGATCCACGTCGTGGGAGCAGGTGACCTGACTGAAACTCCGAGTTCGAGCCAAGCGGGCGACTTCCTGCTCATGCTGGGGGTGCAAGTAGCCGTGAGCCAGGGCCACAGCCACAGCCTGACAGCCCTCCTCCGCTATGCGGTCCAGCTCCAGCCCAAGCGCGTCCAGATCGGGCGTGACCTCGACCTGACCGTCGGCCCAGATTCGCTCGTTCACCTCAACCACCCAACGAACCAGGGGCTCGGGCCGTTGGATCTGCAAGGCAAAGATGGACGGCCGACTCTGGTGCCCGATACTTAGTAAGTCGCCGTGCCCCCGGGTCACGATCAGCGCAGTCGGCACCCCTGTTCCACAGAGCAGAGCGTTGGTGGCCACCGTCGTGCCGACCCGCATCCCCGCCAGGTGCCGAGCCCCATCGCCAAACCACCGCTCGAGGACCTGGGCCTCCCCGGCTTGCGTCGAGAGCACCTTCCGTACCAGGCGCTCACCGCCCGGGCCAAACGCGACGACATCGGTAAAGGTCCCGCCTCGATCGATAGCAACCCACCAGCCACTTGCATCCATTGTGAGGAGGCTGCCACACTCGAGCCACGTGCCCCAAGACCCGACCGACCGAAGTCGCAACTTCCACGATCGGGTCTTTCAGGTCGTCCGCAGCGTCCCAGCCGGTCGGATCACGACCTACGGCAACGTCGGCTCGGTCCTGGGCAGCCCCCGGCTCGCCCGCCAAGTTGGCTGGGCCCTCAGCGCGCTACTCGACCAGAATACCGACGTACCCTGGCACCGCGTAATCAACGCAGGCGCGTCCATCAGCTACCGCGGAGACATCCTTAGGGCTGAGGAACAGCGCAAGCGCCTCGAAGACGAAGGGATATTCTTCGACTCCTCCGGACGCTGCGACCTCGAAGGCCGGCGCTGGGACTTTCCGGACTTCCGCTGAGAGCTTCGCTTCCGCCTACTCGGTCTCGCCGAGGACCCGGTAGACCATTAGCGGCTCCGCCTTACCCTTGACCTTGGTCGGCGGCAGAGGCTGAACATGGATTTGCTCTTCCACGGACTCGTAGGTGCTCTGGGAGATGATGACCTCCTCGACCTTGGCCAGAGAGCAGAGGCGTGAGGCCACGTTCACTACGTCCCCGACCACCGTGTAGTCCATGGTCTTTCGCGAACCCAAGGGCCCCCAAATCACTTCACCGAAGTTCACGCCAATGCCCATCCCGATGGACGGATCGCCGCGGGCCTGCCGCGTCCGATTGAGCGAGCGCAGGGCAGACTGCATACCGATCGCACAGCGAACAGCGCACAGCGCAGCATCCTCGTTGGCACGCGGCACTCCAAACAGGGCCATGATCGCGTCACCGATGTACTTGTCGAGGGTGCCGCCATGGTCGAAGAGGACGTCGGCCATGACCTCAAAGTACTCGTTGAGCATCTGGGTGACCTCAGAAGCATCCATCATCGCCGACATGGCGGTGAATCCGCGGATGTCGGTGAACATGACTGCCGCCGTACGTTTTTCCCCACCCGACTTCATGTCGAGCTTCCCCGCCACAACCTCTTCGACAAGATTCGGCGAAAGCAGCCGGCCCAGGAGGGCCCGCGTCTCGACCTCTTTCTGAATTTGCTGAACGAGGGAGACGTTCTTCAGGGCCACGGCCACCTGGCTCGCCACAGAGGTCAAGATCTGCAGATCCTTCTTCTCGAAGGCCCCGGTGTGGAGGAGGCTGTCGGCGTGGAGCGCACCGAAGAGCTCGTCCTCATAGGTGACGGGCACGCACATGGCCGAACGCATGTTTAGGGCCACGATCGAAGCCGCCGCCTGGAAGCGACCGTCGGTGATGGCATCGGTCGAGAGGATCGCCTTTTTCTGGGTGATGACCTCGTCCAGGACCGTCTGGCTGAGCGGCATCGCTTCCGACGGCACGCCGCCCCCCTTCTCCATGACGACCCGCGGCTCGAGGGTCTTGCCATCGGGGGTCAAGAGAAGGATGGCACAGCGGTCGGCCGAGATGAGCTTGAACATACGCCGCACGATGTCGCGAAGCAGCTCTTCCAGGGGCGCATCGAGCCGCAGCGCCGTGCTGAGTTCGTGGGCCACCCGAAGCTTCTCGTAATCCCGCTTGAGTTGATCAAGATCGTGAATCTTTGATGCGGGCAGGAAATTATCTTCGTCGACCTGGAAGACGTCGGAATGTTGGATCTCCGACTCCGCCTCGGTGACCTTCACCTTGGGGAGGCGGGCGCCGGTCGAAGGCCCGAGGACGGCAACGCTTCCGCCTGTTTTCAGGATGTCCGGCACCTGCAACATGCTCGTAACCTGGGGTGCCTCGTACTCCTGGTGGTAGCGGAACCGAACCGTGCCGAGCACCACCTCCATGCCGTCGTCCAGGACACAGCGGTCCACCCGCTGTCCTTCGACGTAGGTGCCGTTACGACTTCCGAGATCTTGGAGGTGGTGGTTCCCGTCGCCACCACGCTGAATCTGGGCGTGGAATTTGGAAACCGAGCGGTCCTGTACCGGGATGGTGTTTTCCGGGTGACGGCCGAGGGAGGCAAGAGCCCCAAGCTTGTGGCGCTTGAGGGGGGCGTTCTCGGGAACCAGATAAGAGTCGGCCATGAAGTCCCTAGACTACCCCAAAACGAGGCCCAGTCGGCCTATCGGGAACGATCCTGCCCTGGTTTCCGACAAAGAAGTAGGGGAATTGGGTACCCTCCTGGACGCTCGCCCCAACCCAGCCTGAACCGAACGCATCGCCTCGACCCGAGACCAGGACCCGCCATGAACCGGCCCCCTTCGCCCGAAACCCGCCCGCACAGCCGCCCCCAACTCCCCGAGATCGACGTCACCGAGCGCGGTCTCCCCATCGACGGGGAGACCCAAGTCCTCGACCGCCGTCTCTTCATGCAACTGCTCTCCTTCACCTCGGACGGAAGTCGAAGCGCTGCCGAGGCCGAGGCCGATGTGGCAACCCTCCTCGAGGACCACGCCATCCCATCGGTCCTCTACCAAGACGTAAACGAGCCCCAGAGCCTCGCTGTCTTGGCCTGGAGCGAGGACCCGGCCCACTTCGTCACCACCGTCCGTCCCCTGCTCGATCAGGCCGCGGGAAAGGGGCTCCGACTTCGCCCAAGTTTCACCATGCTCGGCCGCACCTACGCGAGCGGCTTCGAGTCCAGCTTGGAACACTGGCTCATCGATCGTCCCCAATCCACGGTGCTGAACGACGAGTGGCCTTGGGCAATCTGGTACCCGCTCCGCCGGACCGGTGCCTTCAACCGACTCGAGCGACACGAACAGGAGGCCATTCTCCGCGAGCACGCGACCATCGGAAGAGCCTACGGAACCCAGGACCTGACCCACGACGTGCGGCTTGCATGCCACGGGCTGGACGCCAACGACAACGAGTTCGTCATTGGGCTGGTCGGAAAGGAACTGCAGCCCCTGTCCCACATCGTCCAAGCCATGCGCTCGACCCGCCAGACGGCGCAGTACATGGAGCACATGGGCCCCTTCTTCGTCGGGTTCAAGGTCTGGCAGTTCGCCGGCTAGACGATGCCCTCCCCGCCCCGAAGGCGGCCCCGCCTTTGGATGCGGCTGCCCGGACCTCGGTGTACGGTGGAAGCATGGCTCTGGCCCCCTCCACTCCCAAGAGCCACCGAGACGCCGGCCGCCTGGCCGGTCTTCGTGTAGCACTGGTCTTCCCGACCTTCCTCGACGTGGAACTGGCCAGCCACCAGGACAATGCGCGCTTCCTCGGAGCCATTCCACCGCTCAGCTTGGGCTATGTCGCCTCCGTCCTCACCCGCGCCGGCGCCGACGTCCTGCTGCTCGACTGCCCCACTGAGGGCCTGACGGTAGACCGCGCTATCGAGGAGGTCCGCAGCTTCCAGGCGGACTACGTCGGCTTCACACTGGCCACGGTGGACTGGCTCGCCTCACTGAAGTGGATCGAGTCCTTCAAGCAGGCGGTGGATTGCCAAATCGTCGTCGGCGGGATCCACATGGAGTGCTATCCCGAAGAGACCCTCAGCCACCAAGCCATCGATATCGGCTTGGTAGGCCACGCGGATCTGGGACTGGTCGACCTGCTCGATGCCCACGGAAGCGGCGGGGACCTCAACACGGTGCAGGGAGCGGTGTTCCGCAACAACGATGGGGAGGTAGTCGTCGTTCCCTCCATCAGCCGGCCCAACGAGGAGGAAGACATGCCCTGGCCGGCGCGGGAGCTGTGGCCAACCGAACGCCACTTCTCCATCGTCTCGACCCAGCAGCACTTTACCGCCGCGATGAGCAACTTCGGCTGCCCCTACCGCTGCGAGTTCTGCATCCTCCGTGGCGACGCGGTTCGCCAGCGGAGCGCGATGAGCGTGGTGGACGAGATGGAGGCCTGCTACCGGGACTTTGGGATCCGAGAGATCGACTTCTTCGACCCCGTGTTCACGATGCGAAAGGACCGCGTCCTCGACATCTGCGACGAGCTGGAGCGGCGGCAGCTCAAGGGGCTCATTTGGTCGATTCGGGCCCGCACCGACGCCCTCGACCAGCGTCTATTGGACCGCATGTGGGAGGTGGGCTGCCGGCGCATCTGCTACGGCATCGAGAGCGGTTCAAACCGCATCCTGCAGCGGGTAGACAAACGCATGAAGTCCACCGACCACATCGGAGAGGTGATCCGCGCGACGAAGGCCCGCGGCTACGAGGTTTTGGCCTTCGTCATGATTGGGAACCCACTGGAGGACCAGCAGACCATCGGAATGACCCGGCGGATGCTGCGATCACTCCCGATCGACCTGGTGCAGATCGCGAGCCTCTTCCCCCTGCCCAAGACCCCGATCTACAACGAAATCGTGGCCCGCACAGGCATCGACTACTGGAGGGAGCATGTACTGCACGGCACCCCAGTGCGGCCGGTGGTGCGGCTCGACACCGAACTGAGCGACGAGGAGATCGCTCAGTCGGTCACCGAGACCTACATGCACTTCTACTTCCGCCCGACCTTTGCCCGCTTCGCTCTCACTCGTGCGAGCCACCCCGAACAGCTGCGGCGCGGCGTGGACGCAGCGGTCGGTATCACCCGCAGCTTCCTCAGCGGGATTGGGCGGGCGGTCTAACCGCCGGCGGACGAGTCGTCGTCGTCCCCTGAGGCGGAATCGTCGTCGCCACTCGAATCGTCGTCACCCGCCGAGTCGTCGTCGTCACCCGCTGAATCGTCGTCGTCGCCCGCCGAGTCGTCGTCGTCGCCCGCCGAGTCGTCGTCGTCGCCCGCCGTGTCGTCGTCGTCGCCCGCCGTGTCGTCGTCGTCCGGAATCTCCTCGTTGACGTTGCCCTCGGCGCAGCCCGCAAAGGCCAGGAGCAACGCACTCAGCAAGAACCAGAGTCTCAGTGCCTGCAGTCGTGGGGGCATAGTCATTGCTCCATCCTGGCGAAGAGCATAACCCAGACCTCCCCGCTGCTAGTGTGGTTCCCTGCAGAAGCCGAACCCATCGCAGCAGGCAGGAATGAGCTCTCAGTTGCAGCACTTCGGATGGCTCGTGTCGCCGTACTCGGCGAAGACCCGCACCTACATGCGCTTCAAGCGGATCCCCTTCGAAGACAAGGTGCCGAGCGAACGACAGCTGGCCACCACCATCCGCTGCGCAGTG
>CAZQTQ010000194.1:0-7919 GCA_964596025.1 uncultured Rickettsiales bacterium | reverse complement strand
GCGACGACGACACCTCGGGCGACGACGACACCTCGGGCGACGACGACACCTCGGGCGACGACGACACCTCGGGTGATGACGACGACACCGTAGTCGTCGTTGTCGGTTCGGGAGAGATCATTGTGACCGAGATCATGGCCAACCCCGCAGCGGCTGCCGACGAGACCGGCGAATGGTTCGAGGTGTACAACACCACCGGGGCTGCCATCGATCTTGCGGGGTGGACAGCCAGCGATTTGGGTACAGACGCGGTGGTCCTTCCCTCCGTGTCGGTCCCGGCCGGCGGCTATGCAGTGCTGGCGAGGTCGGCGACGGACAACGGCAATGTGCCCTACGACGCTGTCTACGATGCCTCGACCTTTGCCTTGGCCAACAGCAGTGACGAGATTGTTCTCAGTGATGCGTCGAGCTCAGTAGTCTTTTCACTGGTCTACAGCGGCACCTTCCCGACTGCCTCCGGGGTCTCGACCATCCTACCGAGCGGGGTCCTCGACCCCAGTTCGGCCCAGTTGGAGAGCACCTGGTGCAGCGGGAGTGGGTCGGGAACCTACGGCGACGGAGACCTCGGTTCGCCGGGCTCGGCCAACCCGAGCTGCCCCTAGAGGGTTCAGTCGGGGAGCCTCTCCGCCGCAGCCTCAGCGTCTTCGCGGCGACTGACGGCGGTGCAGCAGAGACCCAAGCAGCAGCAGCAGCAGGACAGCGGCCGGTGCGGGCCGGGTCGCGCCCCCCAGACTCGCCACTGTGCCGTCGCAGGCGCAGCCCCCCTCCTCTGCAACCGACGGCTCCGCTTCTTCTTCGACGTACCAAACGTCTGCGTCAACTCGCACGTTGGCGCCAGCGAACTGGTAGATGCTGCCGGTGGGATTCGAGGCCATGCTGAAGTAGTAGGTGGCGCCCGGCTCCAGAGCAGGATCCGAGTCCGGGGTCAGCTCCAGCTCGAACTCGTCGTCGCCGTCCCAGCTCAGGTCATAGACATCGGGTACTGGTACCTCGACGCCGCCGAAACCTAGGTCCTGCATGTCGTGGAGAACGTGGCCCCCACGCCGCATGTAGAGCCGCCAACCCAGGTTGGGGTGGTTGCTTTCGAAGTCTTTGATGCGGAAGCGGAGTCGGTAGGCGGTGTCTGGGGCGTGAATGCTGAACTGCTGTCCCAGAGGGATGTGGGCTTCGCCGAGCCAACCGATGTGGACCATGTAGAGCGTCGGCTCCTGCTCGTCGTCTAGCGTGATGACCCGTCCGCAGCCGATCACGCCGCTGGCCGTTCCGTGCTCCAGGATGGAGTCGTGGGCACCCTGGCTGATGGCTCCGGCGTCGAGCAAGTCGGCTGCAGAGTCCACCAAGCTCTGGCCGGCGAGCGCCCAGTTGACGTCTGAGGGCCAGCCTCCGATGGCGCCATAGATGAGATCGGCGGTTACCTCAGCGCCGATGTCCTCGTCGTCGATGAGGTTCCACCCCAGGGCCCCCCAGATCTCGCCGTCTCGGTGGGACTCGCCATACAGGTCAGTCGGACAGTGGCGGTCCTCAGCAAGGGCACGAATCGGAGCGGCGCCGAAGCCGAAACCAGCACCAGCGTACTCGCCAACATCTGGATCGCCAGTGAGGACGAGGGCGAAGAGGTCGGCGGTCCCCTCGTTGAGGGCGCCAGTTGCCCACTCAATGCCATATTCGTCCGCCCCGATGAAGCCGGGGTCCACGATCTTCCCAAAGACCGAGTGTCCGAACTCGTGGTAGATGACGTCGGCGTCGTAGGCGAAGTCAATGAAGGGCGTCTGCCCGAAGGCGACCTCTCCGACCCCGTCTCCGTCGGCGTCTCCCCAGAACGCGTTTC
The DNA here is from genome assembly GCA_964596025.1 of uncultured Rickettsiales bacterium. Classification (GTDB taxonomy): domain Bacteria; phylum Myxococcota_A; class UBA796; order UBA9615; family UBA9615; genus CAZQTQ01. The sequence goes on along the minus strand of CAZQTQ010000194.1, from coordinate 6,091 downwards.
CGTACTCGAAGTTGACGATCCCTTCGATGGCTTGGTCTGTCATGAAGAAGTCGTGTTGGAAGTCGAAGCGGTCCTCGAACCATCGGGAGATCTTGTCCAAGTGGTAGAACATTTGGACCTCAGCGAGCGGGTCCTCCAAGGAGGTTGGGCTGGAGGTGAAGAGCCAATCGCCGTTTCCGTCCGCCGCAGCGTGGTTGCCCTTCTCTTCGCACTCGGTGTCGTCGTCGTCCCAGTCCAAACAGGAGCGAACGTAGGCGTAGTCGTTGCGTAGATCCGCGCCGTCGATGTCTTGGAGTTCGACCTCGGTCAAGCTGCTCATCGCGGGGTTGGTGGGATAGACGTTGGCTCGGGCGTTCCAGAGGGTGGGCTGGTAGTCCAAGAAGCGGCCCGTGTGGGCGTCGACAAAGACGCGGAAGGTGCCCAGTGGCTCTCGGACGCTGGCTTCGATCTGCCACGCGAGCTTCGGTGTGCCGTCGTGGGTGACAAAGACAGCGAGGTGGCTGCGGGCGGGCCAGAGCTGGGCCTGTCCGTTGAAGAGGGCCAGGGCCTGGGTCACTGCGCCCTCCGCCCAGGCGGAGGGCATCGTCGGTGTGGGATCCAGGAGTACCCCCGTGACGGGCTGTCCACGGGTCCGACGAAGGACGCCGTCAACGCCGTAGCTGAGGATGATCGCGTGCTGGTGGACCGGCAGTCCGAGTAGCTCTTGGCGGAGCCGGACGTGGGTGCCGCCCGCCCAAGGGAGCACTTGATCGACCTCGAGGCGTAGGGCTTCGGGGAAGGCGATCGATCCGTCTGTGGCCTGGTCCTCGATCCAAAGGCGAGCCTGGGCTTCGGCAATTTCGGTTGGAAACAAATCCGCTGGTTCCTGTCCCAAAGCGGTTCCTGCAAATAGGGCGGTGCTGGCGGAGATGAACGTCGTCAGTAAGAAGCGGATCACGTGCCCTCGCGAACTTTGGGTTGAGGTGGGACTCGGGCACTCTAGCGCCGGCCCAGCCAATCTACCAGGGTCGCGGAAGGGCCCTTGTTTGCCCGCTTGCGAACGGACCAGGATCCTGCGACGCTTGACGCCTTGTCTTCCCGAGGAGGGGCTCGTGTCCATTCCCAAGTTTTTGTCCCAAGTCCGTGGCTTCACCACCATTCCACTCGACGATCTTGAGGTGATTGCCACCAAGATCGAGGAGCGAAGCTACGGCAAAGGCGACCATTTGATTCGCAAGGGGGACGCCGGTGACCACATGCACGTGATCCGGACTGGTTCCGTGCGCATTCCGGTCACTGATGCCGACGGCAACACCAAGGTCGTGGTGAACTTGGGGCCCCACGATCTGGTGGGTGAAATGGCGCTGTTGACGGGTGACCCACGCAATGCCGATGTCATAGCGGACAGCAAAGTCTCGTCCCTTGTCATCCACAAGAACACCCTCGAGCCCATGCTGGAGGAATACCCGCAGCTTGCACGTTTCCTCACCGAGATCCTCGGTAAGCGCTTGGAAGAGGATGGCGGCATCGAGTGGGTTGGAAAGTACCGTCTTGTGGGCAAGCTGGGCGAGGGGGCGACGGCCAAGGTTTATCAAGGCATCCATCCGGCCCTGAACCGAGTCGTGGCCATCAAGATGCTGAGCCACTCGCTGGTCTACGACAAGAGCTTCAAAGAGCGCTTTCTGCAGGAGGCACGGATCATCGCCGGGCTGACGCACCCCAACATCGTTCAGCTGTTCGACACCGAGGCTGGCTACGCGACCTACTTCATCGTCATGGAGAAGGTCAGCGGGACAGACCTCAGCAAGTTGCTCAAGGAGCGGAAGAAGTTGGATCCCATCGAGACGTTGGACATCCTCAGTCAGCTGGGCAAGGCACTTGCTTATGCCCACAAGCAGGGCTTGTGCCACCGCGACGTGAAGCCCGCCAACTGCGCTGTCGACGACGAGGGTGTGGTCAAGCTCATGGACTTCGGTATTGCCAAGCGCATTCCAAAGAATCCCAGCGAGAAGCGGGCGAAGATGGTCGAGGGAACTCCCCGCTATTTGGCGCCCGAAGCGGCGGTGGGTCGGCCGGTCGATGGGCGAGCTGACATCTACGCGCTCGGCATCATGGCTTTTGAGATGGTGACTGGACGGGTGCCGTTCTACAGCGACACGATCCGCGAACTGCTCCACATGCAGGTTCGCACTCCGCCTCCGGATGTCACCAGCATTCGGCCGGGCCTGCCCGACAACTTGGTGAAGTTCATCAACGGCGCGCTCATCAAGCGGCCAGAAGACCGTCTCAGCGACTGGGGCCAAATTCAGAAGCTGCTGGCCACCGGCGATAGCGGGGCTGAGCTCCGCAGCCGGCGGGCCAAGGAGCGCAGCGAGGTGGTCACGATCAGCTATCCGCGTGAGGCGTCGAGCAAGGTGGATGCCTCGGTGACCCGGCTGGCTCAGGAACTGGAGGGCATCTCGGGCGTCTCGGTGGGACGGGCACACGTCGTCCCCATGGGCGACGACGGTCAAGAGAGCGAGGCTGACTCCTGGTTCTTCGGCCAAGACAACGACCCCACACAGGCGGACACCGAACACGGGCACGAGCCCTCGGGGGCTACGATCCGGCAGGCTGTCGAGTAGAGAGCGGGCCCATGCCCCGGTCGGGCCCGGGTGCCGGCGATCTACGCCGAAGGCCTAGACTCCTCAGGTGGAGTAGCCGAGGCGGCGGTTCCAGGTACCCGCGCGGCGGTCGAAGATGGCCAAGTCGTCGGCGCTGAGCTGCTCCCGCCAGCGCTCGTCCAAGCGAATCGTCTGCTCGCCGGTGCGGAAGCGCATGGGGTTGCCGCCGATGTTGTGGGACTCCTGCTTGCGGAGCTCGAGCATTTGGGCGGAGAAGGGCACGCCGAGGAAGCTGCAGATACGCCGCAGTTCACGCTCGGGTTCCCGGCAGAGTTCTTCGTAGACCAGGACTGCGCGCTGTCCCGGCGGAATGCCCCGCTGAGCCCACTCCGATCTTCGAATCGCACTGGCCCAGTCCTTGGCGGCGGTGTCCATCGTTACCCCGTCGCGCCGCATCGCAGAGGCCGCGACGGCACGGCCGTCCCGAACCATATAGATGAGTCGGTAGCGGGCTGGATCGCTGAAGTAGAGGGTCTTGAGACGGCGGGCGTCCTTGGTGGAGTCGACGATGATGGGCGCGCCGGACACCTTGCGGATGGCGGCGTACCAGAGGGTGGAGTTGCGGGCCGCCTCGGCGTGGGCTGGGCCGATGCGGGGTAGGAGAGCGTCGTGCAGGCCTTTCCAGGAAGTTCCGAGTACGGCCTTCTGAAGGAGGCCAGCCGCCGCGGGAACGGCTTCGGGAATCAGCATCATCTCGTGGTGCTTAAGGGGAGAGGCTTCGCCGGTCCCGTTTTGCCGAATGAACTCCTGTTCCACCTCAAGCCAGAAGGGGCAAGAGGCCACGGGCTCCCCGCAGGTGCAGGCCTCGGTGTTTTCGCGGGCGTAGTGGTTGAGGCGGTGGATCTCGCCGGTCGACTGGACGTAGGGATTGTTGTTTAGGAGCAGATCGAGGAGCGTCGAGCCAGACCGGCCTGAGCCGCCGATGTAGACGAGCAACTCGTTGACCTCCGGGGTCTCGGGGCCGGCTGGGGCCCTTGGGCTGGATTCCGACACGGCCGGGAGGGTAGCAGTGCCCTGGGTCTTTCCAAAATCCGAAGTGGCTCAGGACCAGGCAGGTGCGCCCGGTTTCCCGGGCTGCCTCCAGGGCGGGGCCGAACCCTTCCTCCTCAGTCCTTGCTGGGCCAGTAGCCGTTGGTAAAGGGCTTGGTCTCCGGTTGGGATCGCTGCCCGCCGGGGCCGAAGGCGGTGACCGTCTCGGCCATCATGGGATGGGTCGGGACCGGCGGCAGCGCCACCTTGCCGGCGCCAGCCAGCGTCTCGACGTGGAGGGTCTGGGTCGGGAAGGCGAAGCCTAGGCCCAGGCTCTCGGCAAGGCGCATCCATTCGAGCAGGAGCGCATGCCGGCCCTTGAGTTCATCGGTCCAGTCGCTCACTTCGAAGAAGCAGTAGACCAGGACGTCGAGGCTGTGGGCGCCGAGGCCGAAGAAGTGCACTTCATAGGCCTCTTTTCGGGTGTACGGACTCGCCTGAATGGAGGCGCGCACGCCCTCGACGAAGGCCTGGACTTGGTCTGGTGTCGCGTCGTAGGTCAGGCCAAGGGTGGTCTTGAATCGGCGGTAACGGCGCCGGCCCTTGTTGTCGATTGTCGTGTCCGTCATCCGGCTGTTGGGGATGGTCACCACCGAGTCGTAGAAGGTCCGCACCCGGGTGGAGCGGAAGCCGACCTCCTCGATAATGCCCTCGACGCCCCCGATGACGACCCAATCGCCGATCTGGAAGGGGCGGTCGGCAAAGACCGTGACGGAGCCAAAAAGGTTGGCCAGCGTGTCCTTGGCCGCGAGCGCGAAGGCGAGGCCGCCTAAGCCGAGGCCAGCGATCAGCGAGGCCACGTCGACGTCCAAGTTCTGCAGGACGAAGAGCGAGCCCACGACGAGGACCAGAGCCTTGGCCGCTCGACGGAGGAGGGGTAGGACTTGATCGTCCATCTTGGTGTCGGTGCCAGCGGCCTTTTGGCCCAGCGTGTCGAAGACGAGGTCGACCACGGCGTTGAGGATGAGGATGGCCGCGACCGAGATGCAGAGCTTGAGGGCTACGAACAGGATCTGGTTGAAGCGGACCGGGAAGGCGAGGTTGGGGAGAAGGATGGCGACGATGCCCGCCATAAGGAGCAGGTTGGCGCGGCTGAGCACCCTCCGTTCGACCTCTTCGTCCCAGCGCTCGGTGAAGCTGCGTATCGTGCGGCGGAGCAGGCCCCGCCCTAGGATCTCGCCCACCTTGGCGAGGATGAGCGCGAGGACGGCGAGGAGGGCCAGGCCGGCCCACTTCCACAGGGCCACTCCGAGGACCTGGTCGCGAAGCGGCGCCGGAAGGCGCTGGGCCACCCGCAGTAGAGGTACGCGGTAGGTGCGCTGGAAGAGGGCCTTGGTGGTGGCGACTGTAAAGGCGGAGATCTTCCACTGCCCTCCGCTTTTCTCAAGGTAGATCTCGGGAAGGGACGGGAAGAGGACGTAGCGAGAGAGCCCGCTCTTGGGGTCGCTGTAGGCGGGGTCTGCGGGAACGGCTTTGTAGTCGACGAACTTGCCTTGGCCATCGAGAATGGCGAGGAGGTCCTGAGCCTTTTCGATACGCTCAGCTGCGGCTGCAGGTCCACCACTGAAATCGAAACAGGTGGTGGCAAGGTCGGTGTGAAAACTCGCCGGCTGGAGGTTGTCCAGGAAGCTCGCGATGGCCGTGCGCGGGGTGGCGCAAAGGGCAGCAGCGTCGCCGCCAGCCAAGCTTGGAGCAGGGATTGAGACCATCGCTGTGGCGAGCGCGAGAAGGGATGCTGCGAGCAGGGTAGGGCGCATAACTGGCCTCCAGGGGGTTTTGAAGCGAGGACACTAGTCGGGGTGGCAGTCCGCTACAAGCCCCGGGCTCTGCGGGGGGGAGCAGGGTCTGGTGCTGCGTCTCAGCTTGGGGTACTAGAAGGACGGTGAGTAAACACGAGCCCAAGTTGGACTCCGGACGCGGGCTGCGCGTGGCCTGGGTCGGAGGTGCGTACCGGCACAGTGTAGAGGACAGCGGCGTGCACAAGGCGGTGGGCCCCGACGGGCGGCCCGGCCCCAGCCCCGTCGGTTTGTTGCTGACCGAGGGCGAAGTGACCCCTGCGCTTCTCGCCGACGCCCTCAACGAGCAGGGAGGACCGCCCTGGGATCGCACCGAGTTCGAGGTCATCAAGGGAATTGACCCCATGAGCCTGGTGACGGGCAGTCCGGCGAGCGGCAAGGGCACAGCCATTGTCATCGCCTCGACCGGCTGGTGGGTCCGGCCCTTGGACGAGGTGGCTCGCCACCTGGCTCGCGTCGGTAACACCCGAGTCGTTGCCCTCTTCGAGTTCGCCGCATGCGGGGCGTCCGGCTACGACCTCGCCGGCGCCGGGGCGGCTGGGGTGCGGGGGGTGAGTCTGGACGACCCGCGGCTGTGGGTCGAAGGTGTCAATGCGCTCTTGGGCGTGGAGTTGGTCAAGGGCC
>CAZQTQ010000193.1:0-7925 GCA_964596025.1 uncultured Rickettsiales bacterium | reverse complement strand
GACTTCGCGCCGCAGGCCACCGTCCACATGGTCAATCTGCAGGGCGACAAACGCGTTGTACAGGTCGAGGAGTTAATCCCCTGGGGCTTTGGCCCCGACGACCTCTTCGCGTTCCAGTCACGCAGCCACGACGAACCCATCGAACCCTGATGCATCCCCCGCCGGAGGAGCACGGCTACCGAACCGTTCGCACTGCGGAGGCTCTGGACGAGGCGCTCGAGTTGCTCGGCCAGAGTTCCTGCCTCGGTGTCGACACCGAGAGTGATTCGTTCTTCTCCTACAAAGAGCAGTGCTGCCTCATCCAGATCACGGGCAACACCGGCCCCGACTTCATCCTGGACCCGCTGAGCGGCCTCGACCTGAGCCCCCTTGGGCCACTCATGGCCGACCCGAGCATCGTCAAGATCTTCCACGGCGCCGACTTTGACGTCGTGAGCATGAAGCGGGACTTCGGCTTCACCATTGTGAATGTCTTCGACACCATGCTCTGCGCCCAGGCTCTCGGCATCCCGAAGTACGGGCTAGGGGACCTCGTCCAGACCTACTTCGGCTTCACGCTCGACAAGAAGTATCAGCGGCACGACTGGTCCAGTCGCCCGCTTCGGAAAGAGCACCTCGAATACGCGCGCTACGACTCGCACTTCCTACCGACGCTTTACCGCATTTTCTCGGCGGAGGCGGCGGCCAAGGGACGGACGGAGATGCTGGCCGAGGAGTTCGAGTTACTCGAAAGGCGAGTCTGGACCGGCCGGCCCTTTGACCCCAACGACTGCGTCCGCATCAAAGGCGCGAATGGACTCGATTCGGACCACTTGAAGATCCTCCGGGCGGTGCATGTGGCCCGCGAGGGGTTCGCTGCGAACAAGAACCGCCCTCCGTTCAAGGTGTGGGGCAACGACATCACCCTGAAGATCGCCACCGGCAAGCCCAGCTCGAAAACGGAGCTTCGGAGTCTCTTAGGAGAGAACAACTTCGTGGCTCGACGCTATGCCGAGGCGGTGTTGAAGGCGGTCGCAGTCGGCCGGGCCGATACCTCTCCGCCGCCCAAGGCGAGCAAGAAGGTTCCCCAGCGGTCACCGGGGCTGCCCCCCTTCTCCCGCGATGACGAGCCGCTTTTCTTGCACCTAAAGAAGTGGCGCAACCAGCTTGGAGAGGAGACCGGGCTCGAACCGCGGATGCTGGTCAACAACGCCCTACTCAAGGAGTTGGCAGCACTGAAACCGAAGTCCGTCGACGACCTCGTCGTCCTTTCCGATATGCGCCGGTGGCAACGGCAGGAGATGGGGGAGACCCTGGTGGAAGAGGTCCAGAAGTGGCTGAGTTCGGCCCCGCCGCCCAACGCCGAGGGGAGCCGGCACCGCCGGAGGCGAAACCGCAGGCGCCGCGGGGGAGGAGAATCTCCCGCCGCGGCGCCTGAGTCTTCTAGCGAGGACTGAGCCCCGCTCGTTGTCTGTGGACTGAGAGTTCAGTCCCCCTTCTTGGGGTCGTCGCCCTCGGAGCCGTCGCCCTCGGAGCCGTCGCCCTCGTCACCACCCTTGTCGCCCTCATCGCCACCGACGGTGGAGCCGCCTTCGTCTCCTCCGGGGAGCAGACTGCCAGCGCAGGGCGGCGCATCGTCAATGGTGCACGCGGGTAGGTGGTCGAAGAGACCCTTGAGTCGAGCGGCAACCGCCTCGTCCTCACCGTCGGCCTTCTCAATCCAAACGGTGAGAGGATCGTTGGCTGCGCCGGGGTCGCGGTTAATGATCCCGGCGATCCCACCCTCAAGGGCACTGACCAAGTCGGATGCGGCATCGTGGTCTAGGAACATCGACAACATGCCGTCGAGGCTGCCAGCGCTGCCGACCACGCCCATGGCCTCGGCCGCTGCGATGACGACCTCCCCATCGGACTGGTCAAGGCCCCACACGGCGTGCTCGTCGGTCTCCCACTCACGGCTTGCGTTGATGACGCAGACAGCCAGAGAAGAGGGGGTATCGGCTCCCAGGCTCTCAACAATGTGGCCCAGCTTCGAGCCGCGGGCGGCCGCTCCCTCGCAGGCTGCGCCGTTGGCCTTCTCGTGCAGGCTATCGCGCGCCGCCAGCTCCTCGAACTGGTTGGCCCACTCAGTAGTCTGTGGAGCGGTGGCGGTCATCAACGAGACCAACTCGGCACCGACCGGGTCGTCCTCGGCCAAGGCTTCGACCTTCTCGAGTACGAGAGCGAGGAAGTCATCGACGGGCAGACGCCCCTCATCCAACCACTCGACCAGCGTCTCAAGGGTCTCCTCGACGCATTCGACGCGATCATCCTCTTCGGAGTCGCCCGAACCGTCCGACTCGGAATCCTCCTTGACGTTTTCGTCGGCGCCCTCATCAGCCCCGTGTCCACCGTCATCGCTGTTCTTCTTGCCGAGTCCGTTGGACAGGAGGCTCTCGGCCCCCGACCCGCCGTGAATCGCGCCGTTGAGCAGCATCGAACCCATGGTCATCCGGTCGTCTTCGTTGTAAGTAGAGGCATCGCTGCCGAGATCGTCGATTAGTTGCACGACCTTGCTCGATGCGGACATCGTGCAGCCCGAAGCCGAGAACTCGCTCGTCAGGGCGGGAACCGCCACTGCGCCGAGGTCGCGGATGGTCGCTGTAGCGGCCTCGACCGCCTGCATGCTGCGCGGGTCATCGCCTTGGACCTCAAGCTGAACCAACGCGTCCACGGCTTCGCGTGCCTCGTCGGTCACCTGGGCCAGGGAGCTGTCCCCAACCGGTTCAATCGGTGCCCCATTCTCAGCCACACAGCCGGCGCCAGCCGCGCTGCCAGTAAGGGTTCCAGAACGGCCGGCGTAGACAGCCACCCCAAGAATCACCAGCACAACCAGTGCCGGCATAAATCGTCGAAGTTCAGCGCTCATGGATTTGCTCCCTCCAGAGAGGCATCTGCCCGGGGTTCACCGCAAGGCCCTTGCAACGGTGAGGCCGGCTTGGCAGACGCCGACCCAGTAATCCAGCATAGGGCTACCCAGCCGGCTCGCCACTCTTTTTAGCAGACCGGCGCACCAAGACGGCTTCTTGCGGCGATTTCGACCGCCGCAGTGACGTCGGCAAACACCGCATCGATACCTTGCTGTGCATCGATCAAGACCACTGCCTCCCGCTCTTTGCCGAGGCGTTCGAAAACTGAAGCTGCCCAACCGAGAAGCTCAGAATTCTCGCACCAAGTCTTCTTTTCGCCCCGCGCATCCACGCGCGCGAGGGCGACGTCCACGGGCAGGTGCAAGATGAGGTGAAGGTCGTATTCGGGAACGAGGGCGCGGTTCATCTCCTCCAGAAAGTCCGGAGTCAGAAACGAGTTGTAGCTCTGGTAGCCGACGGCGGAGATGTAGGAGCGATCCGACACGATGTGGCGGTCCCGAGAGCCGGCAGCGGCTTCCAAGGTCTCAGCCAGGCCCGCTCGGTCGGCGGTGAAATAGGCAAGTTGCTGGGCAAGCGTCGGGCTCTCCAAACTCCGAAGGGTCTTTCCCCAACGCGAGGGGGAGATCTCTTGGATCAGCTCTGCGCCGAGGTGTTCGGCCAGGAGGCCCACCTGGGTGCTCTTGCCGCAGCCATCAATGCCATCGATCGAGACCAGCATGGGCCCTCCTCCGGGGCCGAAACGCCCCGCTCAGCGAGCAATGTAGCGCGGAACCCACACCGGCGTGTGGCCATCCTCCGAAGTGGACTGACCCGGCAGCCATACGGGCGGGTGGCTGGGATCCAGTCCCGAGGCCGCCTGGCTGAGGTCAATGGCCGACAACCAGATCTGGCTCGGTGGCGAAGGAGCGACGTTGCCGTAGTCCCTCTTGCTGGACACCGCTACCCAGCTGTAGTCGCCGGTGTCCGGGCTCCAACGCGGCCAACTGTTCGTCAACCCATCGCCCAAGTTGGCGTTGTCGAGGCGAATCGGCGTACCGCCCGAGGCCGAGATGATCCACAGCTCAGCCAGAGGATTGGCATAGGAATCCCCCGTTGCAGCGCGGTTGTAGACGACCCAGTCCCCATCGGGACTCAAGGCGGGGTAGTAGAGGTTCTCGACCCCGTCGGACTCGAGAAGCATGCTGTCGGTGCCAAAGGTGTCGTTGGAATTTGCCTCGATGATGCGCAAGCTGCACCCCGAAGCACTCATCTGCGAGGCGGAGCTTCCGCCATCGGACGAGCTGGACTCCGTCGAATCGCAGTGGCTGTAGACCACCTTTGTGCCGTCGGCCGACCAGTTGGGAAACACGGCCGGGGTCTGGACCGGTACGGTCCCCAGCCCAGAGCCGGTGGCTGCATTCTCCAGCTCCAATGCTCCCGATGTCGTCAGCATGGGACTGCGGATCAGCCGCGTCCCGTCATTGTTCAGGGCTCCGTAGAGGCCTGAGCTTCCGCCCTGAACCTGGGTGGGCGAGCCCGTATTGATGTCCCAAATGCTGACTGGATTCATATTGAGGGGGTTGTTGGGGTCAAAGCCCCCAAACTCGACAACTGAGATCCGGCTGGGGTTCCCAAGGTTGGCGTTGTGGCATCCGACACACGCCCCCATCGAAGTACCCGGGAAGGAGACAGCGCTGTTGCTGTTGCTTCCGATGTCGATGCGCTTGATGCCGCCGCCGAAGGCCGCAGGCGACCAGTAGAACACCGTGCCGGTGATGCCGTAGTCGGACACCTCGAGGCTGTAGCTGACCGTGCTCTGGCAGAGGCCACCGGAGAAGGCAGAGCCGTTCCAGTTGCCCGCCAGCAGCGTCGCCTCGACCTCCGTGCCGGGGTCAAAGGTGGTCAGTGAGCCCCACTCGCCGGTGCTGGGCGTCCACGAGGTCGAAGACGTATAGACCGTGAAGTTCGTCCACTCCGAGCTCAGCTGAAGGACGTACATGTTGGCTCCGGCGGCAGCGTCCCACTGGAAGACCGGGGGCACCATGGCACCGGGCATGATCGAGCCGTTGATGGGGTAGATGAAGTCGGCAGCGCAGCCGTCGTCGGCAGTGGTCGTGGCGCTGCCCGCCGATCCGCTCAAGTTCGAGTCGCCGGCCTCGTTGATCTCACCCTCCATGGTGATCTCGAAGGCGCAGGTATCGCTCTCGCTGCCGAGGCTGACCTGGACCTCTCCGGCGCCCCCATGGTCCGAAGGCGTGGTGTACAGACCATTGGCGTCGACCGACCCCCCAAAGCCATTGAGGACCGTCCAAGTCTCTCCCTCGGCCGGCACCGTGCTCCCGTCCTCATTGACGACCGCGGCCGAGAGCTGCACATCGGTGGTCACGCCGTAGGTGGCGGCGAGGGTCGTCAGCTCGGGCGAGCACTGCAGGCCAAATGGATCTTCTTGGCTGTCGTCGTCCCCGCTCGCAGACGAATCGTCGTCGTCGTCGTCGCCGGTCGACCCCGAGTCGTCGTCGTCGTCGCCACCGGCGTCGTCGTCGTCACCTGTGGCGTCATCATCACCTTCTACGGTGTCGTCGTCCCCACTCTGGCCGGTCAAGTTGTAGCAGCCCGCCATCGACAGCGGCAGCAGCAAGCACAGGGCAAAGAGGCGAAGAGAGGGGAACGGGGAGCGGGCCATGGTGCATCTCCTAGGGCCGAGCGCAGGGGCTCAGGCGGCCGTAGGGTGCAGCAAAGCGCAGGGCTTTGCACGAAGAAAACGCGGGCCAACCCGCCTCAGCCAGCCCCAAGCCCGGTCGGGGGAACCAAACAGACGGCGACCAACCAGAGGTCTCGATGCGAAGGTATTCCGGGAGCGAGCCGTCGACGGATCAATTGTGCCCGAGGTAGAGCACGAACTGGTCCGCGTCGCAGTTGATGAGTTCGTCAGCGGCTGTGCCGTTTGGATGGTAGACGCAGCCAAAGCCCCAGCCGTGCCAGACCGAGTCCGGAACTCCTTGGTCGCCGGCAATTTCGCACATCCCAAGCGACGCGGACCCGAAGTAGGCGCTACCTGCCGCACGTGGGATGCAGTGAGTCATCGTAGTAATGTCCGCGTAGCTGTTGCCGCTGCCGGAAACGCCGACCAGGCGGCCGAAGGTGTAGAGCAGAGGGCTCAGGTCGTAGGCACCGAGGTAGGAGGCAGCAGGCCCGGACACCAGCCCGAGAAGATTGCTGGCTGAGCCCAGCGACGAGCGGCAGTCCATCTCTACGCCCTGGCGGAAGAAGCACATCTTCAGGGCGTCGTAGCCGGCGGTGGCTGCGGCGACGACGAAATCGAAGCCCACGGCGGCAGACAAGGAGTTCGTGCTGCTGACTGCAACCGTTCCCGGGCCCGTGTAGATGCTGCCCCCTTCGAAGCGAAAGCCCAGGTACAGGGTGTCCGGCGTGTTCGGCACCTCGTCGAATGCCGTGTCGGTGATGTTGGCAGCGGTCATCCAGACTTCGGACCCCACCCCGAACTCGCACTGCACCAGCACCGGTTCCACGCCGCCGGCCCCGTCGGGATCGACCCAGTAGTTGCCGCTCTGCAGGCTGGGAGCCGCTATGTACAACTCGGAACAATTGAGGGCTGCCTCGCTGGCACTGGATCCATCGCCGGGAGTGGGGGCGTCGCTGCAGCAGAAGGCACCACAACCCAGGCTGTCGACGCTGCAGCTCGCGCCTTGCAGATCCGCGACCGTATAGGCTTCGAGGCTCCGCCAGCCTGCAGCGTAGTGCTGCGGGCAGGAGCCGGATTCGGTGTCGTGGGTGCCGTCAGCGGAACAGGCGGACCCCGTTAAGTCCCGGGTGCGGGCCACGCAGTTCTCACCATCGCTGAGCCAGCCCGACATGTAGCCTTGCAGGTCGCTGCAGTTGTCGTTGCGCGCTCGGTACTCGAGCGCTGAGCACAGGTGGCCACTGGCACCACAGAGCAACGCCGCGGCGGACGTGTCAGCGGGCATCTGCTGGTCCGCGCTGGCGCAAAAGGCAATGTCGACGCGCGCGAAGCTCAGCTCACCGCCCTCGACCGTGCCGTCTGCACACCTGGGATCGCCCGTGGTGTCGTCATCGTCACCGGCGGAGTCATCGTCACCGGCGGAGTCATCGTCACCGGCGGAGTCGTCATCGCCTGCTGAGTCGTCGTCACCTTTGGAGTCGTCGTCATCGCCCGCGGAGTCGTCGTCGTCGTCGTCGTCGTCGTCGTCGTCGCCGCCCAGGATGCCGTCCACGCCGTCACAGTTCTGGTCGACCCCATCGCCAGGGGCATCGGGAGCGCCGGGATAGCGGGCGGGGTCCGTGTCGTCGCAATCAACCCCGCTCGTGTAGCCGTCGTGGTCCAGGTCGTCTGCGTCGCCATCCGCTCCATCGCAGTCCTGGTCGATGCCATCTCCAAATTCGTCCTCTGCTCCCGGGTGAATCAGCGGGTCACTTGGGGCGCAATCGACCGAATCGGCACTGCCGTCCTGATCAAAGTCGAAGTTGGCGTCGCCGACAAGACAGCCGCTCGGCACAGCCGAGCCAAGAAGAAGACCCCAGCCCACCAAGAGAATCCGGGCTCTCATCCGCACCTCCGGCCACCAAGCCTGGCCGGTTTCGGGGCGAAGCAAATCCAGGAACTGCCCGAGCCAGTCGCTCCCGCGTCCGGCGGCTTCCCCGCGTAGCTCTCTCTACTCTGCGTAGAGCGACTCGATGAGGTCGGCAAAGTGCTCGCTGACCTTGCTCCGCTTCACCTTCAGGGTCGGGGTCAATTCGCCGTCCTCGATCGACAGCGCGCGGGGCAGGACCGCGAACTTCTTGATTTGCTCTACCCGGGCGAACTGGGGATTGACCGAGGTATCGATGAAGGTCTGCACGCTGTCGCGCAGAGGCCCATGCTCGCTGAGGCTCCCAAGACTCGTTCCCTGCTCCTTCGCATAGGACTCACCCGCTTCGGGGTCCACCGAGATGAGCGCCGTCAAGTACTTGCGGCGGTCCCCAATAACGACCGCTTCGCCCACGACGGGGTGGTGCTTCAGGGCCGCCTCGATGTTCTTG
>CAZQTQ010000192.1:0-7928 GCA_964596025.1 uncultured Rickettsiales bacterium | reverse complement strand
CGGGGCCGCCGCAAGCGATGAGAGCGGCGGCGGCCAGGCTGGCGAACAGAAAGTAGATGCGGACCATAGGAGCTTCTCCGAGGAAAATGCGGCCGCAGGGTACCGTGAGGCCCCCGAAGGAGCCAGGGCATTCTCCTGTTCGTCGGAGGCCTTCAGCCAGGCGGCCACCTCTCTGTAGCCCACTCTGCCCGTTGCGTGGTCCCCTCCCGAGGGTCGGCCCTGCCCTCCCGCCCCTCTTTGCGCTACAAGGTCCCCCCATGAGCCCACCTGCACTGCTCACGCCCTACCAAAAGAGGCTCTTCCTCTTCTTGGGCGCTGCTACCTTCTTCGAGGGGTTCGACTTCCTGGCCTTGGCCCAGATCCTCCCGAACCTTCGCGCCGACTTCGGCGTCAGCAAGTTGTCTGCGGGGTTGCTCTTCGCCTTCGTCAACTTCGGCACGGTCCTGGCGTGGTTTCTCGTGCGGAGAGCTGACCGATGGGGGCGTCGTCCCCTGCTGATCACCACGATCGCCGGATACACCACCTTCAGCTTCCTCTCCGGCTTGTCCTGGGACCTGTACTCCTTTGCCTTCTTCCAGTTCGTGGCTCGGATCTTCTTGATTGGGGAGTGGGCCACCAGCATGGTCATCGCCTCCGAGGAGTTTCCCGCCGATCGCCGCGGCACGTTCATCGGTGTTCTCCAGGCCTTCTCCAGTCTGGGTGCCGTCCTCTGCGCTGCCCTCGTCCCGGTCCTTCTTCACGCGCCCTGGGGCTGGAGGACCGTGTACTTCGTGGGAACGGTGCCGCTTCTTCTGCTCGCCTATGCCCGTCGGGGCCTTCGCGAGACGAGCCGCTTTGCTGAGCTCAAGGACAAACTCCAGGAGGCGCAGCCCTTGACCCGGATCTTGCGTGGGCCCTACCGCCGTCGGGTGCTGCAGCTCGGTCTTATCTGGGCACTGACCTATGTCTGCTCCAACACCGCCGTCTCTTTCTGGAAGGAGTTCGCGGTGGGAGATCGTGGCTTGAGCGATGCAGAGGTCGGTGTGGCGTTGGCCGTTGCCGCACTGGTGTCGATGCCCTTGGTCTTTGCTGCCGGCAAATTGATGGACGTTCTCGGCCGGCGCCGCGCCTCAGTCCTCATCTTTTGCGCGACGTCTCTGGGGGTCTTTGGGGCCTACAGCGCTCACGGACGGGCTGCTCTGACCGTCTCGCTCTGTGTAGCAATCTTTGGAGTGAGTGCGGTGCTTCCCGTCCTCAACGCCTTTACTACGGAGCTCTTTCCCACCGATCTGCGAAGCGACGCATTTGCCTGGGTCAACAACCTGCTCGGGCGGGTTGGCTACGTCCTGGCCCCGATCGGAGTGGGAATCCTCGCGGAGGAGTGGGGTTGGGGTGCCGCGATTCGTCCGACGGCCCTCTTCCCTTTGTTGGCTTTAGCCCTCATCTTGGCCTGGCTGCCTGAGACAAACGCCATGGAGCTCGAAGAGAGCTCGCGGATTGGGGGGGGAGAACTATGAGCGATCGTGTCTCTGCAACCGGTCTCCTCCGGGCCCTTGGGACCCTGATGCGCCCCGATCAATTCGAGGGCATCGAGCCGAGCCACCGACTTTGCTTTGCCCCCCGGAAGGCCTGGGCTGGCGGTGAGCCAAAGGTCGACGTGTACCTGCCGTCGGGCCCCGGACCCCACCCCTCGGTGGTCTTGGTCCACGGTGGAGGCTTCATCTTGGGCTCCCGCGACATGAAGCCGATGCGCTTCCTCGGCAGTGAGCTGGTTCGTCGGGGCTATGCAGTGGCCGTCGGTGAGTACCGGCTGCTCTTCCAGGGGGTGGATTTGTCGGAGATGGTCGGGGACGTCGTCGATCTTCACCGCTGGTGGCGGGGCCAGGAGGAGCGATTCTCCCTTGACCCCCTGCGCCGAACTACGGTCGGGCTCAGCGCAGGGGCTTGTCTCGCCTTGCTGTCCGCGCACGACCTCGGTGATCTGGCCCCGACCCACGTCGTCTGTGGCTACGGCTTGTATGACCTGCTGGCGGTACGTGGATTGCTCGATCGGCTGTCGCGGCCCCGTCTCGTACCGGGTGCGACCGAGGCGGAACTGCGGGCTGCCTCGCCGTGCGGCCTGGAGCCGCTGGCACTTCCCGTGACCCTCTTGCACGGCAGCGCCGACGAGGCCGTCCCCTTCGACCAGGCCGAGCGCTATGCCCGTCTGCGGGAGGAGATCGGCCAGCCAACACGCCTGATTGCCTACCCTGGCGAGCCGCACTCCTTCTTCAACCAGGCCCAGAGCGCGGCCTGCAAGCGAGGGCTGGCCGACTTGCTCGAAGCGCTGGAGTCTCCCCCCTCGACCCCCGCCTAGCGCTGCCTTCCGACCTTTGGAATTCGGTTGGCAATGACGCGTGGGATGTTCAGCCACGCGAGGAGCTCGGGCGTCAAGAAGGGCTTGCCGGTGTTGAGAAAGGCGACGCTGATGTCCCGCTCGGGATCAGCCCAAGCGACAATGTTGGTGAAGCCCAGGTGTCCGAAGGCCCGCCGGCTCTCCGGTCCGTAGAAGCTGAAGGTTCGGCCTCCTAGGATGAAACCCATCGAAAAACGGATGGGCAAGAGCAACATGCGGTCGGGTGTGTGCGCCGTCTGTTCCGCCGCCGCCCTGGCCACGGTCACCGGGTCGAAGACCTGAATGCCGTCCAGGCTCCCGCCGCGTAGGAGCAGCTCGAAGAAGCGACCGATGTCGTGGGCCGTCGAGATGATGTTGGCCGAGGGAACGACGGCACTCAGGAAGCGCTCGTCCCGTGCCATCGCGACCGCTTCCTCCATGCCGACACCGAGGGCTCGCTTTACCAGCAAGGTGTCGAGTGTCCGCGCCGGCGGCCCAGTGATGGTGTCTTGGGCGACGTGAGGGAGGGACTCACGCTCGACCCCATAGCGCAGGTGTCCAAAGCTAAGGGGTTTGGCGATTCGTTCGCGAAGCAGATCCTGAAGCGAGGCTCCGGTGACTCTTTGGGTGATTTCTTCGAGGACGAAGCCTCCAGTAATGGCGTGGTAGGCCTGCTGGACGCCCGGCAGGGTCTGAAGCGGCGCCTCGCAGAGGAGCTTGAGGATTCGGTCTGGCTCGGAGAGCAGATCCAAGTTCATGTGGGCGCTGGGGACGGTAGGGATGCCGGCGCGGTGCGTGAGCACATGCCTCACGGTCACTCGCTCCTTCCCTCCTCCCACAAATCGCGGGATGTAGCGGCAGATCCGGTCGTCCAGGCCCAAGACCCCGTCTTGGGCCAGCAGGTGGATCAGCATGGCGGTGATGGCCTTCGATCCGGAGAAGAAGTTGAAGAGGGTCTCCGGCGTTGCCAGGGGCCGGTCTCCCGGCGGTGCACCCGGCTCATTGCCTCGAATGTGACCGATCGTGCGCTCCAGCACGACCCGGCCGCGGCGGCGGATGCACAGAGACATCGCCGGCTGAAGGCCCATTCGGTAGTAGGCAACAACCGCAGCCCAGATCGCCTCGACGTCCCGCTCGTGCAAACCGCCGGCCTCTGGGTCCTCCTCACGGGGGCTGTGGGTCGTGACCTTCTCGGGACGGAAGACTTGAACCCGGTTGGGCAAGAATCGAGTTCGGAGGTGGCGGGACGAGAAGAGAGGAAAGGGGCGTGGCATGGGGCTCTTTGGCTTCGTTGACGCCCCCAGCGTAACGGAGAGGGCCGGGTGGTGTCGCCTCGGTTGAGGCCGCGCCGGGACCGCTGATATGCTCGACGGTAGCTCGGAGGCGTTGTCCTGAGGCGGCCATGGGGTCGCCTGCCCCCTCCTGCTCAACGGAGAGCGCTGCCCCTTTGATGGATGCCCTTGCCCGCGCACTCACCCAACGTCGGGTGGCTCTCTGGTTTGTTTTCGGTTCGCTCGTGGTAACGAGCCTCGCAGGCTACTGGAGCCGGAGCCTCCAGCAAGACGACGACCTGCTCGCCTTTCTCCCTCGAAGCCACCCAGACGTCGAGCAGTTCTACGCCATCAACGAGCGCTTTGGGGGCCTGCAGGTGGCTCTTGTAGGCCTCCAGGGCGATGACCTCTTCGAGCGGTCGACGCTGGAATCCCTCAAGCGGCTGACCTCCGCGCTTGATGATCTGCCAGACGTCACCCGCGCGCTGAGCATTACCAACTTGGAAGACATGAGCCCTGATCCCGAGTTCGGGGGGATCCGGATTGCGCCGGTCGTCGACCAACTGCCGACGAGTTCGTCGGAGGAAGAGGAGGTCAAGGCCCGGGTGCTGAGCCGCGATCACGTGGTCGGGACCTTTGTCTCGGTCGAGGGCGACGCCCTGCTCATCTACTGCTTCACCAGCCAGGCCAGCAACCCCCGCACGGTTGCCGAACAGATTCGGGCTCGAGTCGAGGAGGAGTTCCCCGGACGCCCCATGGTTTGGGGCGGGTCGCCCTTTGTCTCTACCTACATTTTCGAGACGACACAGCGCGACATGGACCGGCTCATACCCTGGTCGGTACTCGCCATCCTGCTGGTCCTGGTCGTGACCTTTCGGGATCCGCTGGGAACCGTCCTCGCCCTGGTCACCACCGGCATGGGAATCATCATCGCTCACGGTGCGATGGCGGCGGCCGGAGTGCCCTTCAACATCGTCCTCAGTTCCATGCCTGTCATCTTGTTCGCGGTGGGTAGCGCGTACAGCATCCACATCTTGAGTCGCTACTACCGTCTGGAGCCCGACCAGGGAGCGACCGAGGCCATGGGGCAGTGTCTGCGCCAGTTGGGCCCGGTGGTTCTGGCCTCCGGGCTCACGACGGTCGCTGGACTCCTGTCCTTCTTGACGATGGACATTCAGCCGATGAGGGACTTCGGCCTGTTCACTGCGCTCGGCATTCTTGCGACCCTGCTGCTGTCCCTCACCTTCGTGCCCGCTGTCGTCCTGTTGTGTGGCCTCCGGCGTCGCAAGCTGGGCGGGGGCATCGCCGGACTCTTGCCTGCGGCGACGGCCTGGGTGCGCGGCCATCGACTCCTCTCTCTGGGGGGCGCAGTGCTTGTCTCCGGTGTGGCCGCCGTCTTCGCGGGCCAGGTCGACTCCCGCATGGATCATGCTGCCTTCTTCTCACCAGGCAGTCCTCCCGCCCAAGCCGAGCGCTTCCTCACCCGCTCCTTCGGGGGCGCACAATTTGTGCAGGTGCTGGTCCAGGGCGACCTGAAGGATCCGGATCTCTTGCGGGAACTCCGGGCTTTGGCCGATGAACTGGCGCTGATTCCCACCGTGTCGGATGTCCTGCACGTCGGCGAAGTCATAGCGCGAGCCAACGAGGTAATGGAGGGCGTTCGCCGGATCCCAGACTCCGCTCAGAAGACGGCGCTGCTCTACGGGTTCCTCTCCGGGAACAAGGCGGTGGCGCAGCTCGTCGATGAGGACCGCACCGAGGCTCTGATTCAGGTCAAGAGTCACGCCCACCGGGCGGACGACACCGAGCGACTTCTTCGACGGGTCGAGGAACGTGTCGCGGCACGCTTGGCGCCCCGCTACCGGCGGGTCTCGACCGCGACCGAGGAGGGCCTCGCCGTCCTGCACCAGGGTATTGCGGCTCGCTTGGGCGCCCTCGTGCACCAGGCCGAGCTGCCCTGGGGGGTCGAATCTGTCGATCGGGCGGTGGCAGCCCTCGGGAACCTGCCTACCTCGTCCCCAACTGGTTCCGCAGCTGTATCTGCAGTACGAGAGGGCCTCGAAGCCTACCTCCGCTCCGAAGAGTGCATCGCGGAGCTTCCCGCCGAGGACGAGGAGCCTGGGCTGGTGAACTCCTTGGCCCAAGCGCTCGCTGCGCTTGGGCCAGCTCCCGAGGATGCCGAACTCTCGGCGACAGTGGCCCAAGCCTCCGGCCGAAGCGAAGACGCTCTCCTGGTCCAGGATCTGCTCTTTGCGGTGTCGACCCCGATCGACGAACTGTGGGCCGCGCAGGCCGCGAGGCAGAGGGCGGCGGTGCTCAGTACGGCGCTTGGCCTGGACTCGGCGTCCGTGGGGGACGGGGACAGCCGCCTCTCCGACGGGCTTGCGGCGGCCAGCCTCGACCTCGATCTGGACACCGTGCTGGTCCCGACAGAGGCCGCAGGTGGGAACCAAGAGACCTTCGAAGTGGATGCCAGTGTCAGTGGTCTGCCAGTCCTGCACCGGGGCATGAGCGAGAGTGTGCAGCGCAACCAGCGAACGAGCCTTCTCACGGCGCTGGGACTCGTCTTCGTCATCCTCTCCTTGCTCTTCCGTTCGCCCGCTTCGGGCCTCCTCGCCACCCTGCCAACTGCAGCTACCCTTCTCGTGGTCTTTGGCGTGATGGGCGCACAAGGAGTACACCTCGACATTGGGACGTCGATGCTGGCGGGGCTCATCATCGGCGCCGGAGTCGACTACGGCGTGCATCTGGTCTCGGCGTGGCGGGTGCCTCCTGGCGGAGACGCATTTGTGGCGGCGCGCAATGCTGCGGCCGAGTCTGGCCCCGCAATCTGGACCAATGCGATCATGGTGGCGGTCGGCTTCTACGTCCTCACCCTGGGGGAGGCCCGCCCGCTTCAGAACGTTGGTCGTCTCACCGCTGGAGCGATGATTTGTGCCGCGATCGCGACCTTTGTTCTGGTCCCAAGTCTGGCCCAACGCCGGTCCTACCTGGGTCGAGGGGGCGACAGCGAGACGGAGCCAGGCTCAGTTTGAGATACTGATAGAAGCTGGACTCTGGTGGATAGGAGGAGCCCAGAGCTCTTCGGGAGGTCTCGATTTGATCCGCGACTGCTGCCGCTCTTCACACCGCCGCTGGCGCGGGGCCCTCTTGCCGCTTGCTGCTCTCGTCTTCTTGGTCCTTCCATTGGGGCCCGCGGTTGCGGGGAGCGGCGACGCCGTCCTCGAGAAGATGGACGCAGCGATGAACCGCGCGACCGACCAGTGGTTCGACTACGAGGTAGTTCACCAAGATCCCGGAAAGGCCGTGAAGGGCATGCGCCTCCAGGTGCAGCTCAAGGGCCAGATGCGCTTTACGGAGTTCTTGGCCCCGGCGGACATGAAGGGGACCAAGGTGCTGTCCCGCAACCGGACCCAGATGTACATCTTCCTTCCCGCCTACAACAAGGTGCGGCGGCTCGCCAGTCACATGACTGAGGGGGGATTCTTGGGCACGACCTTCAGCAACGAAGACATCTCGATCATCACCTACGGCGACGCGTACGAGGCGGAGCTACAGAGCGAGGACAGCAGCTCTTGGCTGCTCAGCGCGAGCCCTCGCGAGGGCGCAAAAGCGGCCTACGGCAAGCTCGAGATCACCGTTGGCAAGAAGCTCACGCTGCCCACACAGTTCAAGTACTTCAACAAGCGCGGCGAACACATCAAGACCGAGACCCGGACCGAATACAGCTGCCAGGGTGATGTCTGCAACGCCAAGGTGATGGAAATGGTGGACCACAGTAGCGGTGGCGCATCCACCAAGCTCATTCGATCCGACTGGAAGGTGAATACCGGCATCAGCGACAGCGCCTTCAGCGTGCGGAACCTGCAGAAGTAAGGGGCGTACGTGCACAGGATCTCCGTTGCTGCAGTCTTGGGCCTTGGCTTCCTCCTGCTGGACATCGGACCGGCCGCGGCAGAGGGGGAGAGCGGAGGCGAAGAGTCGGCGGAGACGGCAACTGAGGCTCCGGAGGAGGACGCACAAGGCGAGGGGGCGACTGCTGCAGCGGAGGGGGACCCAGCGGCCGAAGCCGGGGGGGAGGTCGAGAATCCTGATGACGAGGACCTGGAGGGGGCAGAGGCTCCGGAGGCTCCGGATGGCGGGGTGGAGTCGGCGGTCGAAGTGCTACAGGAGCCTACTTCCGACTCCATTGATGAACTCAAGGCCCGGCTGGAAGCGGTCGAGACTCAGCTCAACCCACCCCCTTCCAACCGGCCCCTGATCCCGAAGCTCAGGCTTCGCTTTGGCGGGCGGGTCCAGAGCGA
>CAZQTQ010000191.1:0-7970 GCA_964596025.1 uncultured Rickettsiales bacterium | reverse complement strand
GGGAGAGAAGAGCTCAGTGGTGTTCCAACCCGTCGCTGCGGAGCGCGTCAAGATCTCTCTCGAGCAGATGATGTCACTACGCAACTCGCCGTCCGTCCCCAAGCGCATCCCGGTCGAGGACTGCCTCCTCCCCTGGCGCAAAGCGCACTCCGAGGCGAGATTTGAGGAACATGCGGAGGGGATGGACAAGCCCGTCAAGCAAGTCCTCGATCTTGAGGACCGTGGGCGGCTGTTCTTCAGGAGGCAGAGATCCTCCGCTGCTCGCCGAGAGACCGAGCGCCTCAGGTTCCCGCTCTCCCCGCCGCATGTCCTGGCGTAGCCGGGCCGCTTCGACCAGCTGACGATCCAGGCGAGGACCCGTTGCCACCGCCTCCGGACTCCAGGGCTGAAGGGGGTGGCGCTGTACGAGATCGTCCCGAGAGACCCCGCACAGCTTCCCAACCACATCCAGGAGCTCTTCCACCGGAACGCATGCAGCACGTTGTTCGGCGCGCTGCATGTCGACTCCCGACCAATAGAGCCAGAAGCGGTCCCGAGCCGAGAGCAGGGCCTCCAGCAGAAGGTGGCGATCGATCGCACGGCGGTCGCGTTCGCCGGCCTGCGCCTCTGATAACGGGTCCCACGTGCGCCGAGGACGCCCTCGAGGAAAGGCGCCGTCATCCATGCCCAGCAGGACCACGACCCGAAACGGGACCGATCGCATGGGCTCCAGGGCGCAGAGGGTCACAGCCCCACTCAGGGGACGATCCCCGCGCTGGGCGTGCTCGAAGCGTCCTTCCAGGGCCCGGAGCACCGTCTCTCGCTCCACTGAGAGCCCATCGAGCGGCTCCCAGCTCTCCACCCATTCATCGAGTTCTTCGTCCAACTCCGAGACGAGCCACTGGGCCTGGGACGCCACGGAACAGAAGGCCTGGACGGCTTGGCGCAGGTGTTCCCGCCAGACGGGCAGCGGGTGGGGGCCCTTCAGTCGTCTCCGGAACGCCCCGAGGCCTCGAAGTACGGCGATAAGGGCACCGACGCGGCGCACCCGCTCCCGAGTCTCGATCGGGAGCGGCACTGCGGACTTCAGCGCGGAGGACTCACCCGGCACCACGGCGAGTGCGTCTTCGTCCGGCATGAGAACTCCCAATGCCAGGCGCTCCAAGGCAAAGCGGAAGGTGTTCTGGTCCAGCGCCGGCTGACCCACCTCCGCCCGATCCGCGGCGTCCAGACCCCAACGAGCGCCGCTCGACGCGAGGAGGCCGCGCAGGTCGGCCACGTCCTCCGCGTCCAACCCGAAGCGGCGCCGAACCGGCTCAGAGGCCACCAAGTCGAGTACCCGCGAGGCGCTGATCCGGTCGCCGACGAGGCTCAGCAACTCCAACAGCACGTGGGCAACCGCGTTGGTCTGCCGCAGACCGAGATCGCCGATCTCGGTTGGAATGGGGGGGAGGCCCGAGCCTCGCCGCGCGAAGACGGCGGAGACGAGCGGCGCGTAGGTCTGAATGTCCGGAGTCATCACGAGGACATCGCGGGGCTCCAAGCTTGGGTCCTCGGCAAAGAGGGTGAGGAGCTGGTCTCGAAGGACCTCGCACTGGCGCAGAGCACCGAAGGCCGCGTTTCCCGCAAAGCTGGAGTCCCGGTTCCACGGAAGCTCCACCTCCGCGTCCCCTTCGGCCCGCAAGACCCAGCCCTGAACCCGTTCCAGGACGGAGGGCTCACCTCCCCCTTCCGATTCGCTCGGGTCCTCGCTGCCGACGACGTCGTCGGTGTAGCTCAAGTCCTCAAGCCACCACTGCAGGTCGCGACTCGGAAGACCCAGCTGGCTCAGGACCGGATTCTCACTCTGAACCTCCGCCTCAATGCGCTGCCGCTCTTCCTCGGACTCGACGGCGGCCCAGGCCTTTCGCAGCTCGCCCTTCGTTCGGACATCGCTCCACCATCGGTCCGAGGGCACGAGCAAGAACAGGTGGATGTCCAAAGCCCTAGCCAAGCCCCCAAGACGGAACCTCTCGCCCGGTCCCAGGGTGGAGAGACCGAAGACAAAGAGCTGGCGGTCGACCGCCGGAAGAGTCGCTTCTTGGAGATCCCGGTGCATCCGCGCTGGGCTCTCAGGGTCCGACGCGACCCCCAAATCAGCCAGGAGCCGGGCCAGCCACTGGTGAGACTCCGGACTTCGCTCGGGATGGAGGGCCCACTCCAGAGCGAGTGCGGGCCGATCGTGCATCAGCCGATCCAGGACCGAGGCGACCTCGCGGGCGAAGGAAAACTCCCGAGGCCCCAGCGGCGCATCGCCCCTCGGGGGCGCCCGGCCCGTGCCCAAGTACTGCGCAACAGCGGCAAAGGCGTCCTCCTCCAAGCGCCGCCGCAGGGGCCCGACGATCGCAGGACAGAGAGCGTCCCCACGCCAGGCCGGAGCCGTCCGCCCGTAGACCTTTGGATCCCAGAAGGGAGTCCTGGCGTCCCCGCCACCCGAGAGGATCCAACGGGCCGCCCCGTCGAAGGCCGGCCGGGGAAAGGGGAAGTCCAATCGAGACGCCACCCCCAAGGCAGTCGCGAGC
The DNA here is from genome assembly GCA_964596025.1 of uncultured Rickettsiales bacterium. Lineage (GTDB taxonomy): Bacteria > Myxococcota_A > UBA796 > UBA9615 > UBA9615 > CAZQTQ01. Next base: position 5,430 of record CAZQTQ010000191.1, on the reverse strand, counting down.
TCGTAGCGTAACCAGCGCTCCATGCCCCGACTCCCGACCACGATCGGGACACGCTCGAAGGGATCGGCCGGCCAGCTCGCCGCGAGAGCCGAACCCAGCGCGTCGACGAGCGCCTCCACTCGGTTGGAGCGATGCAGGTGGATGGGCACCGTGACGATGTCCTTTCGGCCCGAAGGCCCGGTCCCGCCAGCCCCTGGCCGGACAAGGCCGAACACGCAGGCTACCCTTCCTGCATGGCTTCGTGGGACGTCATCGTGGTTGGAATTGGGGGTCTTGGCGGAGTCGTCGCCCACGACCTCGCCGCCGCGGGCTGCAAGACACTCGGGCTCGATCGCTTTCCCCCCGGGCACGACCGGGGAAGCTCCCACGGCGACACCCGCGTCATCCGGCAGGCCTACTTCGAACATCCCGACTACGTCCCCCTCCTTCTCGAGTCCTACTCCCGATGGGCCGAGCTAGAGGCCTTCGCCGACGAATGGCTCTTTCATCGAACCGGCGTCCTGGAGGTGGGCCCGGAGGACGGCATCGTCGTACCCGGCGTGCTCCGGGCCGCTGCCGAACACGGCCTCCGCGTACAGGCGCTGACCGGCCCCGAGATCGAGTCCCGCTTCCCAGGCGTCCGAGGGGTAGCTACCGACTCGGTCGGGGTCTTCGAGGAGGACGCGGGGTACCTCCGGGTCGAGCGCTGCGCCGAGCTCTGGGCCCACTGGGCGGTCGAGGCAGGCGCCGAGTTGCGGGACGGGGTCGCAGTCCAAGGATGGGGCAAGACACCCGGCGGCTTCGTGGTTGCCACGCAGGATGGTGATTACCACGCTACGCGCCTCGTCCTCTGCCCCGGAGCCTGGGCCAAAGACCTCCTCCCCGCCTCCCTCGCCAGCGCACTCACCGTCCGACGCAAGGTCTTGCTCTGGTACGGAGCCGGCGAGGCCTACTACGAGGAGGCAGGCTTCCCCTGCTGGCTGTTCGAGCGGCCCGAAGGCATCTTCTACGGCTTTCCCGCCATCGGCAGCGCGGGCCTGAAGGTGGCAGAGCACTCCGGGGGGGACGAGGTCGCTGACCCGCTCCAGGTCGACCGCGAGCTGCATGACTTCGACCGACAAGCCGTCGAGGCACACCTGAGCCGGTTCCTGCCGGGCGTCCGCAGCAGAGATCCGGCGCGCCACGCAGTCTGCATGTACACCCTCAGCCCCGACGATCACTTTCTCGTCGGTCCCGCCTCTCAACACAGCGACCTGTGGATCGGCGCGGGACTCAGCGGCCACGGCTTCAAGCTGGTTCCCGCCTTGGGACGACGAATTGTGGACGGCCTCCTCGGGCTCGACGAGCCCGGCCTGCAGCTCTTCGAACCCCGACGGGTTGAGAGCCCAGAGTGACCTGCCTACTGTCTGTGGGCCCCTGCTAGACTGCTGCCCTTGCCGAAAACGGGCAGGCTGCGCCCGGCGAATGGACTACAAGGCCGCACATTGCGCGCCCAGCCTAAAAGCACCTCCAGGTGGGGATGGACAAACAGGACACCGCCACTGACCCCCAAGAAACGGGACCAACCTCTACCGGGGCGTCCACAGTGGTCCGCCTGCTGGACGAGGCGCTGCGAGCCGGCGGCACCGTGGAATCCAGCGTGGAGCCGCTCCAATCGGCAGTCAATCGCCTTGCTGTCGAACTCACCAAGACGGTTCGTCAGCGCCCGATACAGATCCACCTCACTTCCGAAGGTCCAAAGGCCGACCCCGATTCCCTTGTCGAGGGAGAAAACTGTGCTTCGTCCTGGCTGGACCTCTTCGATGGAGGACTTAGAGGCCTTCGTTTCCACCCCGGCATCGGCCGAACTGAGGTCCAAAGCCTCGTCGAGGTTCTCCGGCCGGAGACTACCCATGATGCCGACGAAACCTTGGAACTGGACCCCTCAAGACGCGACAGGGTGACCGACCTGTGGCGATGCAGCTTGGAGCACGTAGACCTGCTCGTGTCGCGTGCGGACTTTCACAGCAAGGGGCAGCCCAGTTCCCCGCAGCTGAGTCCTCAGGAACAGTACGAACGCTGGCATGCCCTCCTCAGCGAAGGGGGGCAGAGTACGCTGTCCCCCGGCGGCCTCACCCTCGAGCACCAGGATTTTCGTGCGCTCATTCTCAAGGGACAGGACTTCGACTGGATCCGCCTCTCCGGCGAACCGAAGCCAGCGGACCGGAACCGCCGCAAGCGCCCCCGGATTGCCACAGCCATCGACCAGGAGCTTGAGGATCTCAGCAGCTACCTGGCCCTGGTAGACGCTGCCGGCTCGCCCGCATTCCGGGGGGTGAAGGACTTGCTTGGCGCTCTGTTGCGGCTCGGCGCCCGCGATCGGCAGGCTGCCCTGCTGGAAGCCCTCATCCAGCACCCTCAGCTAGGATCCAAGCTCGTACCCGAACTCTTGCACCGCTGGGAGCACTCAGGGGACCTCCGAGAAAGCATCGAGATGGGCCCCAGCCAGTTCGAGTCCGCACTGAAGGCGTTGGTTAACGGAAGCCCCACTGAAGTCCTCCCGCTCGTACAACACTTCAGCAGCGGCGAAGCCCACCGCATCCTCGAAGAGCTGCTAACCGAGGCGATCGCCCAGCCCATCGCGGAACACGGGGCGCAAATCGACAGCAAAGACCCCAAGCAGTCGCTTCGGTCTGTAGAGAAGCTCCTCAAGTTGTCCAGTTCGGAGGCCTTTACCGTGGCCATGCGCGGCTTCGCGACCCCCCACCCAGAGGTCCGAACTCGGGTGCTGCAGGCCCTCGTCAAACGAAAGGAACCCGACGTCTCCGAGGTTCTCCCCGCCGCACTCATCGACGAAGAAAAGATGGTCCGCATCCTTGGGCTCCGCCTTACCGGCAAGACGGGCGGAAACGCCAACCTCCGCTTGGTATTGGACCGCGTCAAACAAAAGGACTTCGCCAAGCTGGATCTGGACGAGCAGCTTGCCTGTGTCCGGGCGCTGGGCCCCCACAGCCGACTTCCCCTCATCCACCGCTACCTCTGCGGCGCGGCCCAGAGCCTCCGCCTATTCGGCGGCAAGGGAGCCCAGCAGTTCCAGGCCGAGATCGTACGTTGGCTCGTCCGAAGCTCGAACCGCGAAGCCGCGCAAATCGTCGACAAGATACTCGGCAAGTGGTCGACGCCGCCGGAGATCAAGGAGGCCATTCGCCAGGAACGGGCCCACAAAAAACACAAGCGCCCCGACACAGAGCCTGAGAACTCTCCTCCTGAGGGCAACCAGTCATGAGCGACCTGGACCGCCCCACCATCGAGCGGACCGTCGGAGCGGACCTCGTTCTGGGCATCCTGGTCTTTGTGCGGGCCGTCGCGACGTACCGACCGTCGAATCCGGTCGTGCTCCGGGCCCGCAGCCAGCTCGATAGCTTTCTGGACCGCCAATTCGAGAGTGGGGAGAGTGAGATCAAGCTCGCCTTCCACGACCAAGGTGTTGACCTGAACGGCAGCCTGATTGGCAGCAACTTTCAGGGGAGGCTCCAAGCCCGGGAACTCTCTCGGCTCCTGCGTGGCTTTGCCCTGGGCTCCATGTCCTTCTCGGCACCTCGGAAGGACGCCGACCTTGAGGCGCTGGCCAAGGCCCTCGCCGCCCACATCAAGGGAAAGTCTGGGGCCCTCGCCAACACGACCCGGTTCGGTGGAATCCAGCTTGGACGCCTTCCGTCTGGCGGCCCCAACTCGGCCGGCCCCGAGATCCAACAGATCGCCATCGGCCTGTTCACGGGGCTGATGAGCGCCCTGGACGCCCTGAAGCACATCGACGATGCCGGGCAAACGCCCCAACTCATCCCGCTGATTCGGCACCTTCGACTCATCCTCCAGACAGTGGACGAACGCGGCTCCCTGTTCCAGCTCATCTGCGCGAGACGGCCATTGGGGACCAAGGACGGCGACACCCTGCACTGCAGCCTCCGAACGTTCGAGGCCCTCGGCTTCGGCCACTCCATGGGCCTCAGCCGCACTGCCCTGTTGACGCTGGGGCTTGCCTCCTGCCTCGATCGTATGACCGCCCAGAGCCGCCCCGAAGCCATCTTCAAGCGACTGGCACCGATCAGGTCCCTGGGGGACCTCGCCCCCGGCGTGATAACGACGCTGACGGACCTAGAATCCCTTCGAACGGGAGGCCGCGGCGGACGGTTGGGCCAAATCCTCCAGCTCGTCGACACCTACGTCTCACTGAGCCAGCCCGAGATTAAAGACGCACCGGCACCTGCTATATGGCCCCTCTTGCTGCGTGTCATCCCCTCAGCTCGCTCGCTCATCGGCTTTCTTCAGTCCTGGAAGGGACGAGTGCCGATCGGCAGCATCGTCCAGGATCCCGAACTGGGCCAATGCGTCCTCCTCGACCTCAGCGGTCCCCGGATGACCCCCCGCCTCAGCCCCTTTGACCAGTGGGGCACCCTCGGCGGGCCAGTCGAACTCGAAGAAATCCCGCCCGCTGCCCAGCATTACTTTGGACGCTCCCACCTCTTGTGCATGCCGTCGGACACACCCGAAGGGGAGGAGCGCCCCAGCACCACCCCGGCTTTCCCGATCGAAGGCAGCACTGCGGGCCCGACTCTCGGGAAGGGAGTCCGCTTCGGTGGAAGTGACGGGCGACGCTTCTTGGTCGAACGCATCGTCGGCAAGGGGGGACAAGCGCTGGTCTACCAGGTCCGCGACAGTCGGCTAGGACGAGTCGCGGCGGCCAAGGTCTCCACCGCGCACGAATCATCCAAGCGGCGCTTCTTCCTCGAACGCTTCGAGCGGGAGCTGCTCCTGTCGTCCCGCGTCAGCCATCCAAACGTCCTGCAGGTCTACGACTGTGGCGAGCTGGACGGGGGGCGCCCCTACATCCTCCAGGAATGGATGGACCGCGGCGATCTGGGCTCCTTGATCGAAAAGGCCAAGGACGCGAGCAAGTACGTCCCCCTGACCTACGTGAAGTACTACGCCACTGCCATTGCCTCGGCCCTACGCTCGGTGCATGACGCCGACATCGTCCACCGGGACCTGAAGCCAGACAACGTCCTCATCCGGGCCGACGGAGTGGCCAAGCTCACCGACTTCGGGGTCGCAAAGGACATCGGTGAGGAGGCGATCGGCCTGACCGAAGTCGGCCAAACTATGGGCACCCTGGGATTCATGGCACCCGAACAGCTCATGGGGTTGCCGGGGCCCCAGTCCGACATCTTCGGCTTCGCAGTCACCGTCTACTTCATGCTGTGCGGCCGTCATGCCCCCCAAGAACGCCTGAACAAACTCCCCCGCGGGCGCATCCTGGCGCACGCCTGGGACCCAGTGCCTGCGAGTTGGCGCAAGCCGCTGCTGCGGATGACTGCCCCCGAGCTCGAGGACCGGGCCCAGAACTTCGACGAGGTGCTCGAACTCCTTCGCCAGGTCAGCATCGTCGAGCCTCTCGGACGGGAGCCCCTGGGG
>CAZQTQ010000190.1:0-8033 GCA_964596025.1 uncultured Rickettsiales bacterium | reverse complement strand
AATGAGGCTTGAGCCAAGTCGTCGATGAAGTTGGACTCGAGATACTCTCATCGGTGGACGCCACCGGGGCGTCGCTGAGCTCGAACAGGATGCGGCAGTCCTTCCGCGTCACGGGCGCGTCGCTGAGCTGCAAGGACTTCGGGAGGAGTGCCAGCTTCGCCGAGATGATACCGCTCTTGAGCTCCATGTTGATCAGCTCGGTCCGCAGCGTCTCTTCCTCCCGTCCCGCGGCGTGTAGGCGCGCGGCCAAGAACTCCGTCCTCGAGATCGACCCTGAGCTCGGGGCCGTGTCCTCGGCAACTGGCAGGGCACGGCCAGCATCCCCAGAGCCCGCCCCCGACTCGGCAGCGGCACCCCACGCTAGCGCTGAAGTCGAGCCAAGGCCCTCTGCTTCCATCCAGGCCTTGAGGGCTGCGATCTGAGCTTGGCGGCCCTCGATCTCTGCGGGGTCCTGCCGGTTGACCGAGGCGCCGTAGGCTTTTTGGAGGCGTTCAGCAAGTACCTCCACCACTTCCTCGAGATCCCCATCAGCGATCTCCTCGCCAGATTTCCCCGGTACTGGAACCGGCAGAGCAAAGGCCTCTTCGGCCCCCTCTGGAACCTCCGCCTCGAATCCCCAGGGCGAAAAGCGCCCCCGCTCCAGCACAGCCGCTCCGTCGCGGTTGATCAGCCGGTAGTCGTTTCGATGGCCGAAGGAAGTGAGCAAGAGCAAGACCGCCAGTGCGACGGCAACAAGAGCCAGGGCGCGAGGCAGCCAGTTGAAGAGATCGTCGTCAGTAAGGAAGGGATCGTCGCCGGTCCGACGGCCCCCGCCAGTATGGCCTGGAAGGGACGGTGCGGCCTCAAACCGGCGGTCGGGGGAGGATCCGAGCATCCTCGAAGGATAGTAGACTCGCGTCCAAGTGACCTCACCCTGCCCCAATTGCGGCGGCCTCGGGCCCAGCGACATAGCTCCCTGCCCGGACTGCGGCGAGGAACCCGAGAGCGGGATCGAAGAGGCTCGCGAGCTCTACGCCCGCGACGGCACGCCCTGCTCCACCTGCACCTGCTCCTACCTGAGCATGAAGCCCCAGGCAGGCACCTCGCCGGGCTTCGATCTCGGAGCGGGCCTGACGCTGCGCATTTGCCGCATCGGCCGGGAGCCGCTCGTAGCCGAGGGGGGCACAGACGAACTCTGGTGCTCCGACTACGCGCCCTTCGCCTCCCTGGTTCCCCTGCAAGGGGACGCACTGGAGGCCTTGCAGGAGGATTGCAGCCGGGGGTTCCTGGGCGACCTCGCCAACGGGCTCCGGCCTCTTCCTAGGGGGCCGCAGGACTTGCGCTGGTACGACCGCGGCCTCCGCGAGGGCTGGCTGCCTCCTCACCGTGTCGAACAGAGTTCCCTGCAGCAGGGCGCCTCCTTGCAGGGCCCCTGGCAGCAGTTTCATGTCGTCGGAGTCACTCCGGGTTTCGGGGACGGCCACACTCCAGCCGTCGGCGAGCCCATCCTGCAGCTACGGGTGGAACGCACCTACCTCTTGCCGCAGGATCTCGGGAGCAAGCAGGTCTCGGGAACGAGCCAGGGCCACCGGTGGTGGGTGAGCCAAGTCAGCAGCGGTGCCGCCATTCCCCTAGAAGCTCCGATCGCCGCGCTTCGAAACCACCACCTGCTGGTGCTCCGAGGCGGGGAGCAAGTTCTCTCGCCTCACGCATACCGCTACCTGGAACCGGGGCAGATCGAGGCAGCCCTCGACGGTATTGCCGAAGAGAGCCTTTCTTCGGCCCGAAGTGCCGCCAACCGCGGCAACGCGGTAGTCGTGCGGATCTGTGCGACTCGAGGCCTCCGGGCCCGGCCGCAGCACGAGGAACTGCGGGCCCTGGTCGAGGCCCTGGGATGAAGCGGCTACTTGCTCTGCTCCGGCTCCCGGGGGCCGTGGCTTGGATCGCCACCGGCCTCTTCGTGATCCACCGTACGGCGGTCCTCCTCTCAGCGGGCGACTTCCTCTACCCCTTGGAGCCCTCTGAGGCCAAGAACACCCAGATCGCTTGGGACCTCGTCTCCGGACGCTTCGGAACCGAGGGCTACGACCTCGGGTCCTACATCTCCAACTCCGGTTCGGTCCACCACGCGTCCTACAGCACCGGCGCGGCCCTGTACTGGCTTAGCTCGAAGGTCTTCGGCTTGGGGATGACCTCGGTGCGGGCCGTACCACTGGCTTGCACTGCCACCGCCCTCCTGCTCTGGCTCGGAAGCCTCAGCCGGCTGTTCGGCGCGGCCAGCGCGGCCGTCGCCGCCTGGGGCCTCCTCCTGCCCCCGACCCTGCTGCTCGCCTTCCAGCTGACCTTCCTCGGCTGCCACCCAGAGTCCGTTCTCCCCCTTGCTGCGCTGGTCGCCGCCTGGATGGCGTGGATGCGGTCTGAGGAGGCTACGGCCCGGCGCTGGCTCGTGGTGTTCGGCCTCTGCCTGGGCTATGCCGCGATCTTCTCGTACCTCTTGTGGCCGTTCCTGGCCCTCCTCCTTGCCCTGACTTTGCTCCCGCCGCGACCCCAGCTGAGCCGGCCCGAGGCCAAGGCCCTCGCAGGCGGCATCGCTCTTGGCCTCTGGCCCTTGTGGATCATCCTCCTCTCCCATCCTTCGGCCCTGTTCACCTACTCCATCACCGAAAACCCCGAGACGACCCTGCTCCAGATGGCCCTCGGCAGCGGGGGATCACTAGCGCTCTTCGTCGAAACGGTCCGCGAGAATCTGCCGTACGGAGCCCACGACTTCTGGAAGAGCCAGCACGAGGCGGGCGCCTTATGGGGAGGGGGCCGCTTTGAGTCCTTGGCGTACAAAGCGATGGTCTGGGGGCCGCTCGTCCTCCTCCCTTGGGCCTGGACGGAGCGTGAGCCTGCACTCAGACGCCTCGCCCTCTTTGTCTCCCTGGGGCCGGCCGTGGTCTACCTGTGGCTCGCCTTTGCCTCGCCCTGGAAGCCCAACATCCCCGTCCGCTACCTGGTTCCAGTGAGCCTGCTCGGCCTCTCGGCTCCGGGGCTCGGGCTGGGTCTGGGGCTGCGAGCCTGGAAGGAGGGACGCCGCCACGCCCTGCTGCTCTTGGTCGCGGCCGTGGGCCTCCAGCTCTGGCTGACCCCGCCGCGGGCCACGGAAGCTGCTGATGCCGTTCGCCTGGAGCGGGCCGAGGCCAATCGCGACCACCGCTACCTGCACTACTACAACCTGGGCATTGGGACCATCTGGTCCGAGCAGGTCGGTGACATCAACGACCTCATCGACGTACGGACTGCCCAGAATGAGGCCCACAGCTTCGCTGGCATGCAGGCCGGGCTCTGGGGCAGCGGTGACCGCCTGGCCCTCGGCGAGGGCCACTGGAGCCCACCGCAGCCCTCAGCCGACAGCCTGAACGCTGGACTGTCGGAATGGGCGGAGCGGCAGAGCTACGCCTCGGAGGAGGAACGCGACGACCCTCGACTCGCGGCCCAAAACATCGGCTGGGGTCTGGGGGTCCGCGCCAGCTGGAACACAGCCCGGGTGGCAGCCGTCCTCCAGACAACGAAAGAGCGAGGGCTCTGGCCCCAGTCCCTCTCCGTCGAGGACGCCTGGGAAGGCTACGGCTGGGGCCTGGGCCGCGCCCGCGCCGGCGTCTCTGACCACCCCGACTCCCTGCCGCCCTCCGTCCCCGAAGCGATGCATGAAGCCGTATCGAGGGGGATGCGCGACGGACGTGCCTTGGGTAGGGTGCCCGAGGCTGGGAGCCAGCCAGCTTTCGCATCTGTACGCGGCTCCGCGACTTGAACCGAAGGGACGCTTCATGCGCATCACCAAGGTCTACACCCGCACCGGCGACGACGGCACGACCGGGCTCGTTGGAGGCCAGAAGGTCTCCAAGCGCGACCTACGCATCGAGTCCTACGGCACGGTCGACGAACTGAACGCCGTCCTGGGAATGGTTCGCTCCGAGCTGCAGCGATCTGCAATCGACGGGGACTTGGGAGCACAGCTGGACGGCTGGGTAATCGGCATCCAGACCGATCTCTTCAACCTGGGCACGGACCTCGCCACCCGCAGCGAAGACCGCTGGGAGGGGATGCGCCGAGTCCGAGAAGACGACGTCAAGGCTCTGGAAGACTCCATTGACGCGATGAACGAGGGGCTGGAGGCGCTCGAAGAGTTCATCCTCCCCGGCGGGGGGGCGGTGGCGTCCACTCTGCATCTCGGACGGACGGTCTGCCGAAGAGCCGAACGGCGGTGCGTGGAGTTGGCAGAGACCGAAGAGGTGGACCCCCAGTCAATCTGCTACCTGAACCGCCTGTCGGACTGGCTCTTCGTCGCGGCACGTCTTGCGGCCAAGGCCTGCGGTGAGGCCGAGCAGACTTGGGACCGACAACGCTGACTCAGCCGTCGGACGGGGTCTCGGACGGCAATCGACGCAGAAGCCCCTGGGCTTCGGCCCGCTCCAGAAACTCCGCGTAGAGCGCATCGGCATCGGCCCGCCGATCAAGCCGCGTTCCCCGGAACCGTTGGTCGAGGACGGCCTCGAGCTCCGGCTGGTGCAGGCTGGGTCGCTCGCCTTCGACATCGCGGAAGGGAAAGTAGGTGCACTCGTCCGCGTAGAGTTCATCGTCGGAGGCCTCGATCACCGGGATGCTCACCGGTGCAGCCGGGCTGTTCAAGGCCATCCGCTCGACGTCCAAGAGTTCGGTGAGGGAAGCCGAAGCCGCATCTCGCTCGGATAGGGGCTTGAGCCCCCAGCGTTCCTCCACAAAGGCCAGAACAGCGGTGTGGTCGTAGACAGCCTCGCTGACATGGCCCGACTTGACCCACGGCCCAGCCACCAAGGTCGGTACGCGGAAGCCAAGCTGGTCGAAGCCCTCATCGGAGCGCTCGTCGGCAGCCGTCGGCGGCGGGACGTGGTCGAAGAAGCCGCCGTGCTCATCGTAAGTAATGACCAGGAGGCAGCGCTCCCATTGCGGACTCGCCGCCAGCGCGCTGTAGATGCTGGACAGAAACACCTGCCCGGCCACGGGGTGGCAGGGTGGGTGGTCGTCATTCCGCCCGTAGTACGGGTCGACGACCGACAAACTGGGGAGCGTACCCAGCTCGGCTGCGGTGAAGAAGTCCTCCAAAGCCCGGAACCCCGTCTGACTAATCGTCGAGGCTGGTAATACCGCAGCAAATGGGGCGATTCCGTAGTAGTTCGCCCAGACCAGACCCGCCTCATCGCAGCGATCGAAGATGCTCGGAAAGGCCTCCTCGGGGATCTCGTTGCCCTGAACCCCGCCGCTGGTCCCGCAGAGCGAATAAAAGCGGTTCGGCCAGGTGCTGGTCATGAGGGAGGCAAACCACCGGCTGCAGAGGCAATGGGCGTCGGCAATTGCATAGGAGGTGCTCAGGGTGTCGCGGGTCCAGTAGCCCATGACCCGATGAGCTTCCTCGGCGCCGTGGCGGTTGTGATGCATGTTCACGAAGCCGTCGTTGGCCCCCTCGTTCCACTGTTCGTGGGAAGACCACCAGCTGTGCGGCGGATCGGGGATGCAGTGCTGCTCGGCGCGGTAGGGCCCCACCGTACCGCCGTCCGGGTTCGGGTTGGACATCGTCGAGTCCAAACCGTCCACATCCGGCCGCCCCTCCTCGAGGCTAAGCGCTCCGAAGTAGTGGTCGAAGCTCCGATTCTCCATCATCACCAAGACAACGGTGTCGATTCGCTCGGCCAGAAGCTCTGGTGTGAGCTCGGTGGTCAGCGACGCTGGAGAGCTGTCGTCGTCATCGCCGGTTGCCTCAGTGCTGCAAGCGGGGGCCAAGGAGGAGCCCAGGGCAGCGCCCAGCCCCTTGAGCGCCGTCCGTCGGTCGACCGCAAGTCCTGACCGCTCTCGGGAAGTGTCCGAGGATTCGTCCAGCGCACTGGGAACCGGTTGATCGCGTCGCTTGGCCATGGGGGAGGCAGTCTAGCTGGAAGCCGAACGGCGGGTGCTGGTCTTTCGCTAGAAGAAGCTGCCGCTGAAGCCCAAGACAAATCGCAGGCCGAGGCCCGCTTCGGGGGATGAAGCAGCTGGAGGTTTGAAGGAGGACCGGCCCGGTGCCAACTGAACCGGAGCGACCGACACCAGAGGGACGGCAAAGATGCGGTGGGGAGCCTTGCGCCGATGCTGCACTTCGGCCGCCAAGACTCCGGAAGCAGCTCCCATCGCCCCTGTCAGCGCGAGGAGCGCTCCGGTCGTCACCGCATCCATGGGGTTGTAAGGCAGGTCTCCGCCGCCGTTCACGCCTCGACTGTCCCGTTCGGCCCAGGCGATGGCGGAGACAACCGCGGCTCCGCCCAGACAGCTAAGCCCGATGAGGGCGGCATCGCGCCGCATGCGGAGGAGATCCAAGCTCCACCGGTGCATGAGGCGAAGGCGCGCAAGGTGCGTGGGGGCGGGTCCCCGGCGCACGTACCAGCCCAGGTACTTGGCCGAAGCCAGGGTCGCAGGGAGTCCCACCGCTGCCAGGCCCAGACCTACCGGTATGCTCAGGCCAAGGAGGTAGGGAGCGATGGCGTCGCCCTCCACCCGGAACATCAGGTCGACGGCCGATACGAGCAGACCACCGGCCACCACACCGATGCTCGTAGCCAATATGGCCCTCCCCTCCCGACGAAGCGCCAGAGCGTAGGCTGTCGCCGGATCGCTCCGATCGAGGCCAGCGATCGCGGCCCGAAGCTCGGCTGGGCTCAACGGGGGCACAGTCGAGACGCTGGGCTGCAGTGAGGCCGTCTCTGCCGGGGAGGGCGCAGCCCAGCCGGGGCTTGCCAATGCCATCAGGAAAAGCACCACCGACAGAACCCGGAGGGTAATCACAGCTCGGTTTCGCTCCTTTCCGAGTGGACAAGTCAGCGGCAGCGGGGTAGGCAGTCTTGCTCCGCACCCGCCCGATCACTATGCTTCCCGCAACTCGCCCCTAGCCTAGGAATCAACCGTGTACCACATCGCTCAATACGAGATCGTTCGTGGAAGTGTCTCAGCCGTAAAGCACACCTGCGATCGGGTGTTCCGACGGGGCAGTACATTCCGCTGGCAGTCCTACACATTAGACCCCGGAATCGGCGCCCCCTACGTTTGGATGGTCGCGCGTTGTCCCACCTGCAACCGACTCTTCATTCAGCCCCCTCGCTTCCCCAACCCCGAACTGCGCGAGACCCTGCGCGACGCAGTCAAGCAGTCCGTTGGCAACGGGGCCCTTGTCTTTAAGTGGCCAGAAGAGGACGCAGCCTGAGAATCTGGCGAGGAACCCGTCTGTCGCAGGCTCAAGGCCGAGGCGGGAACTGGACGGGGCTCCTCCTCCTGGGCATCGCCTTGGCCGTCCCCGCCCACGCTGGGGCCGAGGGGACCGGCGAATCCACGGAGCCCACAGAACCGGCGGAGCCCACAGAACCGGCGGAGCCCACAGAACCGGCGGAGCCCACAGAACCCACAGAACCGGCGGAGCCCACAGAACCGGCGGAGCCCGCGGAGGCTGAAGCGCCGGAAGCACCGGCCCAGCCAATCCAAACTTCCGAGCCCACCCGGTGGGTCGTCGTTGAGTTGGTCAGTGGTTCGCTGTGCTCGGGCACCTACCTCGGTGAGGATGAGCGAGGCCTCAGTGTCCTGGCGGGCAATGAAGAACTCCTCATTCCCCACGCCGAAATCATCCAACGGGTCGAGGGCAACCTCGGAACTGCCCACCACCTGCAGGCTGCGCCGCGTCCAGAAGGAAAGCCCGCCCCGCGGTCACGAGGGCGAACTTCCTCGTCTTGGCGAACGCGTGACGCAGCAAAACCGACCTGGCGAGGACGCAAGAGCTTTCACGCCTACGAGCGAGCACGCCTGCAGCTCGTCGACAATCGCGGGCGTTGGATCGGTCCCGAAGCGCTGGGCTTCCGCGCGGCGGACTTCGGCCGCTACAACGACGAGTCGTTTGCCGCCGTCCGCCCCGGTCCCCGCCACCGCCGACTGCGCATCGGCGACTTTGTCCGGGCCGTCGCCTCCCCCGGTCTGAGCCTCCGCTACCAGGAACGCCTCGACGACGCACGCACCCGAAC
>CAZQTQ010000189.1:0-8093 GCA_964596025.1 uncultured Rickettsiales bacterium | reverse complement strand
CACCGCGGCCCTCGAGGTACACCGGCTTCACGGGCTGATGGCCCTCTTGAATGCCGACACCCTCGGGGGCTGCCTCACGGAGGCTACTGCAAGTCGGATGGGCTCCCAGATTTGGCTCATAACCGTTGCCCCGCACGGCCGCAGCCTGCTCCAGGCCCGCACCTTGCGAGGGGCCGGCCTGGCACTTTGCTTCATCCTGTTCGTCTTGGGACTCGAGGTTTCCCAAGCGCGGCTTACTGATGCATTCCTGGGCGAACTGGGGGCGGAGTCGTTAACCTGCGCTGCGACCTTTGAGAACCGACCTTGAGTTCGCCTCTCTTGGTCGGCGACAGGCGGCTCGGCCCTTGGGCTGGAGTGGGGTGAGGCCGACCGGCCTGGCGGACGTACCGAGGGGAGAGTGGGCGGGAATTGCGCCGCCTCGTTCCCGAAGCGACCGCGGAGTGGATATCCTAGAGAGGAAGGCGAGTCACGTCCGATGAGTGCATCTTCACCCCGTGTGGTCATCCTCTGTGGAGGCCTTGGAACCCGCCTCAAGCAGGAGACGGAGTTTCGGCCGAAGCCGATGATCGAGGTGGGAGGCGTCCCACTTCTAATTCACATAATGAAAATCTTCTCATTCTATGGGTTTAAGTCCTTTGTCTTAGCGCTTGGCTTCAAGGGCGATGCAATTCGAAACTATTTCATTAACTATAAGCACTTAACATCTGATTTTACTTTGCGTTTTGATCGCAGTGGAAATCCAGGAGAGGTGGAATTTCATGGAGATGGGGAGGCTGCCGGTTGGGAGGTCACCCTGGCCGAGACGGGTCCTCTGACGGCCACCGGGGGCCGAATCCATCGTCTGCGTCCCTACGTGGGTGACCAGTCCTTCTTCATGACCTACGGCGATGGCGTTGCTGATGTCGATCTTCGTGCTCTCCTCGCTCACCACAGTGCATGCGGGCGGGTGGCGACCGTCACCGGATTTCGCCCACTGTCCCGTTTTGGCGTTATCGAAGCGGACGAGGGAGGTACGGTTCGAAGCTTCCGCGAAAAGCCGCGCATGGACAGCACGATTTCGGGCGGCTTCTTCGTCCTCGAGCCGGAGATCTTTCGCTACCTCGATCCGGATTGCGTCTTCGAGCAAGGCCCTCTTCAGGCTTTGGCCGAGGAGGATCAGCTGGCTGTCTACAACCACGAGGGATTCTGGAAGAGCGTCGACACCTACCGTGAGTATTTGGAGATCAACCGCATGTGGGACGAGGGGGAGCGCCCCTGGGCCCTCTGGGAGGGCAGATCGGAACCGGACGCTGGTGCATGAGCTCTGAGCTAGACCGCTTGCGGGACCACTACGGTGGTCTGCGGGTCCTGGTCACCGGTGCCAACGGCTTCAAAGGAACCTGGCTCACAGCCCTCTTGGATGCCTTGGGGGCTGAGGTCGTGGCCTCGGGGTGGGATCCTCCGTCTCAGCCCCATTTGTGGGGCCGGTGTCGAGGATTGGGTTACACCCTGGATCGGACGGACCTTCGTGACTGGGAGGCAACCCAACGGCTCCTGGTCGAATCCAAGCCCGACTGCGTCCTCCACCTTGGAGCCCAGGCCCTGGTGGGGCGGGGCCTCCGCCAGCCGGTAGCTACCTACGAAGCCAACAGTCTGGGCACGGCTCACCTCCTCCAAGCCATCCATTGGCAGGGCTCGGTGCGTGCTGCTGTTGTAGTCACCACCGACAAGGTCTACGAGCCCAGCCGGGATCGAGCTCACCGCGAGGGCGACGCCCTGGGGGCTATCGGGCCGTACAGTGCGAGCAAGGTCTGCGCCGAAGCGATCACCCAAGCGGCTCAATGCACCTGGGCCTCGGACCGTGGCCTGGGGTTGGCCACCGCCCGGGCTGGAAATGTCGTGGGTGGGGGGGACTGGGCCGACGATCGGCTCCTGCCCGACTGCATCCGTGCGATTCAGGATGGAACCATCCTTCGGTTGCGCCATCCAGAGGCGATTCGTCCTTGGCAGTACGTCCTCGACGTACTGTGGGGCTACCTTCTCCTGGGGGAGGCACTGGTTCGGGACTCTTCGGCCCATTCTGGGCCCTGGAACTTCGCGCCCCTCGACGGAGAAGGCCAGGGCCGGGTGGAGGACGTAGTGAAGCTGTTGTTTCAGCACCTGGGGGCCGTGGCACCCATTGAGGTGCTTGAGTCCTCTTCAGACCACGTCGAGAACCCCATCCTGCGCCTCTCTGGGGCGAAGGCGCGTGAGCGACTCGGATGGTTGCCGCGGCTGGATCTTGCTGCCGCAATCGAGCGAACAGCTCGCTGGCATCGGGCCGCTGAGGAGGGGCGTGAGTTGGCGGAACTCACGCGTGAGGAGGTGGAGGACTACCTCAGCCGACTCGCATGAAGACCCGACGCTTCTCCCTCTAGCACCCCGCCTTCGCGCGCATCGTGGCCACACGCTGGGCGATGGTGTGGTCAGCCAGCACGCGTTCGAGTCCCGCCCGCCCAATCCGGGCTGCATCCTCGGGGTGGCTCAGGTAGTGGTCCACCTTCTCCAGCATCTCGCCGAGGTCTCGGTAGACATCCAGCTCTTCTCCGATGACAAAGAGATCCTCCAGCGCCTCGTTGTACTCGGTCAAGAGGAAGCCGCCGCAGGCGAGGACGTCGAAGACCCGCATGGTGACCATGTCGTTCTGGTAGATGCGGCCAATGTCTAGGTTGATCTGGGAGGCGTTGTAGATCCGAGTGACTTCCCGTCTGTGGCCGGCAGATCCGCGGTAGCGAACCCCGTATTGCTCCGCAAAGGACCAGGCTTCATCTCCCCAGACCTGGATGCCGGCCGGACCCAGATTGGAGACGTAGACGATGCGCTTGTCGGCAGCAGCCATCTCCCCAATGAGGATGTCCGGGTCTTTGTCTGGGATGGCCTCTCGGAAGGTCCTGAGGAAGTCTCCTAGGTGCTTTCTTGCCAAGTCCGGGATGCGGTAGGTCGAGAAATCTTCCCGCTGTTCCCCAAGGATGGCGTCGAGGGCCGCCTCGCAGGTTTCCACGCCTACCTCGGGATCGCCTTCGCTCCAGACGGCATAGGCGGCCATCAGCTCCTCCCGAAAGAGCTGGCCTTGTGCCACCATGCTGGCCCCAACAAAGGAGATGGGAGCCGCATAGCGCTCTCGTTCTTCTGGGCTGAGCTCCAGGGGCTTCCGCCGCTCCGGATTCGCCGCCAGAGGAAGGTAATCGGTGTGTTCGAATCCTGCTGCTTCGAAGACCGCACACTGGGCGCGCCGGTAGGTGAAGATGTGTGTCCCGTCGGACGGGGTTGCGGGGGGAGTGATGCAGTCGGTGGCTGGATCGATCTCCCAGACCAGGAGCGGTAGGTTCTGGTTGTGGCAGGCCTCCGAGAGGCCGTGCGTGTAGTTGATCGCGGCGGCAAATGCTGGTTTGAAGTCTTGAGCCATGACTCCAAGTTCTTCGTGGGAGAGGCGATGGATGTCCCAAGTGAGGATGCTGTAGCCATTGGCCCGCAGGGCTTCGGAGACGTCGTCGACGAAGAGGGTGCCGGCGCAGACAAAGGCGCGCTTCTCCCGTAGGCCATGCTCCACCAAGTCGGCCTCGTTGGGGTAGAGCTGCCGAAAGATGGGGTGGTAGACGACCCGTCCTGTACCTACTGCAGGCAGGTGGTCAACCAAGTCCGAGGTCATGGCGAACACCAGCTGACCGGAGCCGATCTGGTCGGAATAGTCCCGCCGGATGAGCGCCTGGCGCAGCAACCAGGGGTCGCGGTCCCAGGCCACGATGCGGCTGTTCGGACAGCGCTCAAGGAGTGCGTCCAGTAGTTCACCCAAGCCGAGGCCAAAGAGGAGGATGTCCTCGCCGTCCGCAGAGTCGCCGATCGCAGCTCCGACCTCCGCATCGGTGAGCTGGAAGGGGATCAAGGTCTGATGCAGCAGGACGGCCCCGGTCCCGTCGCCCGGAATCTCTATGTGATCGCTGTCCACTGGCAGGGCGATTCGTTTCGCGAGGATCGGCCCAGCCTGCACCAAGGCTTGGAGGTTGGCTTTCAGGTTCGGGGGTAGGTCGTATTGCACGGCGTCAGGTCTCGTTTCGGCGGTCAAGAGGTGGCAACCATCCTACCGATATCCCTCGGCTTGCAGGCCAAAGAGGCGAGCATAGCGGCCATTCTCTGCGAGAAGCTCTTCATGGCTCCCTTGTTCGACGATCCTGCCCTCGTGCAGGACCACGATTCTGTCGGCCTTTCGGACCGTCGAGAAACGGTGGGAGATCAGGACGACCATCTTATTGGCCGCCTCCCCACCGAACTGTTCGAAGATGCGGACTTCCGCCTCGGCGTCCATCGAAGCCGTCGGCTCGTCGAGAACAAGAACGTCGGCGCTCTGTCGAACAAAGGCCCGCGAGAGCGCAATCTTTTGCCATTGGCCCAGCGACAGCTCCCGACCGTCGGGGAACCAGCGGCCCAGTTGGGTGCGGTAGCCCCGATCAAGTCGCGTAATGAAGTCATGAGCCAGGCCTCGTTTGGCCGCTGCCTCCCATCGAATCTCGTCGTCGAGCGAATCAGGATCGGCGATTCCGAGGTTCTCACCGACCAAGAATTGGTAGCGGACGAAGTCTTGAAAGATGACACCAAAGCGCCTCCGCAGGGTCTCGAGCGACCAGCGGTCGAGGTCGAGGCCGTCGAGGACGATGCGCCCCTCCTCCGGTCGGTAGAGGCGGGTCATCAGCTTGATGAGCGTGGTCTTCCCCGAGCCGTTCTCACCCACGAGGCCCAGACATTCGCCGGGACGTAGGTGCAGGTCCACGCCCTGTAAGGCCGGTTCCTTGCCTCCGGGGTAGGTAAAGCTGACGCCCTCGAATCGAATGCCGTCTCCGGGCTCAGGTCCTTCGGTTGCCCCTGCGTCTTGGGTCTCGAGGTCGAGCTCGAGGAAGCCGTAGAGGTCGCTTAGGTAGAGGTTGTCCTCGTACATCCCCCCGACCGCAGTCAGCACCTGAGAGAAGGCGTTCTGGCCCTGCTTGAAGACCAGCAGATACATCGTCATCTCGCCCAGCGTGATTTGACCGCTCACGGTGGTCAGCACGATCCATCCATAGGTCCCATAGAAGGCCGCTGTACTGAGAAGTCGCAGGGCGAAAACGGTGCGACTTCGACGGACTGTGAGGTCTCGGTCCTCTTTGAAGAGTTGGTCGAAGATGCCCCGGTAGCGTTCGAGAAGAAGGGGCCCGACGCCCGAGAGCTTGACCTCCTTGGCGTAGTCCTCTCGGGCTAAGACGGACTCCAGGTAGGCCTGACGCCGCTTCGCCGGGGTTCTCCACATGAAAATGCGGAAGGCCTCGCCGGCGTACTTGGTTTCGGCCAGGAAGGCCGGAATGGCTGCGGCGACGAGGATTCCCACCGCTGTGGGCGAGAAGCCCAGCAGGAGTGCGCCGTAGCTCAAGAGGCTCAGACTGTTCTGTGCCAAGCCGACGGTGCGTTGAACGAGGCTGAGCGGGCGAATGGAGGCCTCTCGGCGGGCCCGAGTCATCCGGTCGTAGACCTCGGAGTTCTCAAAGTCCTCAAGGTCCAGGGTGATGGCCTTCTCGAGGATGAGGACATTCACCCGAAGGCTGAGCAGGGCCCGAAGGAGGGACTCACAGGCGGCCTGGATCTGTCGGCTGCCCAGGAGAAGGGTGACGAGCAGTCCCTCGACTCCGACCCACTTCAAGGCCAAGTTCCGATCTGCCGCGGTTCCGGTCCGTCCGGCCTCGATGACTCCATCGACGATGAGCTGCCCCACCCACGCCACGACGGCAGGAACGAGGCCGCTGACAAGGAGGGCCACTGCGACGACCATGGCTAGGCTTCGGTGCGTCGTCCAGACGAGTTCGAAGGCTCGCCGGCAGCTGGCCGAAATGTTGCGCCAGCCTGCAAGCAGGCCCTTGGTCCCCGAAGGGGCGGGAGTTCGCAGGGCTGGAGGAACCATGGCCGGGGATTCTACGTGGACATCAGCGTATTGCGTGGGGGCGCACCGGAGGACGCGCGCCGCTATTATGGCTCAACGATTAGGAGGTACTGGTGGCGAGGGTCGACCCCGAACAGCTGGGCGAGTTCGGCCGGTACCAGCTGCTCCACCAACTGGGCAAGGGGGGCATGGCGCGGGTCTACCGTGCGGTGCGGAGTGGGCCCATGGGCTTCCGCCGGGAGGTGGCCCTAAAGATCCTCGATCACCGAGCTACTGAGAGTGAAGAACAGGTTCGGGCCCTCATCGACGAGGCCCGGCTAGGTGGCTTGCTTCGGCATCGAAACATCGTCGGGACGGACGAGTTCGAGAAGGTCGGCGAGACCTTCTACATCGCGATGGAGTACGTGGATGGCTGGTCGCTGGACCGGGTTCTAAAGCTCCACCGGAAGACTAAGGAGCCGGTGCCGATTCGCGCCGCTCTGGAGCTGATGCTCGAAGTCTGCCACGGCCTCTACTACGCCCACTCACGGACCGATGAGGAGGGGCAGCCCTTGGGGATCGTTCATCGCGATCTGAAGCCGGGCAACATCATGGTGAGCCGCCGAGGAGAGGTGAAGATCATGGACTTTGGCATCGCCAAGGCCGCGACGAACCTCTACCGAACCCAGGAGGGACATACCCGGGGGACCCCTCTGTACATGTCGCCCGAACAGGTGATGGGAGGGGACCTCGACCACCGCTCCGATTTGTTCTCTCTGGGCTCCATTCTTCACGTACTGATCACTCTCAAGCCGTGCTTCAAGGGCGACAGCTTTGTCTCGATTATGCGTGCGGTTCTTGATGTGGATACCGCTCCTGCGCAGGCCCGGATCAAGCAGGCAGTGCCCGATCTTCTGCCGATGTTCCGGAGGCTGATGGAAACTGAACCAGTCGATCGCTACGACTCGGCTGCAGAACTCGAAAAGGGGCTAAGCACCCTGCTTGAATCCCGTGACTGGGGCGAGGATTTGGTCGAGTGGATCGAGCGAATCGAGCCGTTCCTGCCCGCAAGCGGTGGAGCTGCGGGTGGGACTGTCCGGCAGGCTCAAGTGGCGATCTCGAATCGTACGGACACCTGGGACGCCGGGAGCGAGGGCTCTCCGGAGACCCTGAGGGGCGACCTCCGAGAGCTTAGTCCACTGGTGGGGCTCCACGAACCCGCGAGCGGCGCTGGAGACCCTGGCAGCCCGCTGGGAATGGACGTTCTGGACGAAGAGGAGCTAACCCAGTCTTCCGTCTCGACTCCGGCTCAGTCCGTCGTGTCAGAACTCTCCTTGGCCGACGACAGCCTGCAGGTTGCCGCCATGGGCCACGATGTTGGGGCGGGGTCGGGAGCGGCGCCTTCGGTCGACGCCACCGCCTTCGATGCCGCCTCGACCTCACTTGGATACGGCGAGCCGTTGACCCCGCTGGCTTCAGCTCGGGAGACTAGGGGTGCTGCGGAGCATGCACCTTGGTCTGAGACGGTTGATGCAGGCGCGGGTAGGCCCCCCCAGGGAAGGCGCAGTACTTCCGCCTCCGACCATCGCTGGCAGCGCGATGCCCGGCGAGCAGCTCTCTTCGAGATCGGACTGAAGGTGGGACTCGTCGCCTTCCTCCTCTTTTTGGGACTGCCTTTTGTGCCCGGTCCTGTGGGGTCAGGGGCCTCCAGCTTCCGGGATGCCACGGTTGCCCGGCTGGTCCTGGGCCTTGAAGCGGTTGGTTTCGACATGAGCTTCTTGTCCTACGCGCCAGTCGAGGAGCGGCGCAGATCGCTGGACCGGAATCGGAAAAAGAATGCTCCATCAACCGTGGAGTCGGAGGGGCTCGTGGCAGTGGCCGGCGGCCACGCTTTCCTCGGCCAGAGGGGCGAAGCGGACGCTGAGTCGAGCCTTCAGGCGGTGGAGATCCCTCCCTTCCGCATGATGGCTACCGAGGTGACGCTGGCGAAGTTCGAAGCCTGGTGCTCCGAGAGCGTACTCGGGACTCGCTGTAAGGCCTGGCTGGGGGCCGAAAATTGGCAGGGCCGACACCACCCGGTCGTCAATGTCCCTTGGCACTTGGCTTCGGACTACTGCGCGGCGTGGGGGGGGCGTCTCCCCTCGGAGTCGGAGTGGGAGTTTGCGGCCCGTTCTGAGGCTCGAAGGCTCTACCC
>CAZQTQ010000188.1:0-8151 GCA_964596025.1 uncultured Rickettsiales bacterium | reverse complement strand
TCACTGCACCGCCGACCCCCCAAGCCAGTCTGGGCCACCTCGGCCGGGCTGGCAGCGAGCTTGGCTCTTCTGTGCTTTGCGGCTTGGCAAGTCAAGGACCCCACCGTCCTCGCACCCCCGGCCACAGAGGCCGAAGGCATTCGGCTCAAGGCCGCCGCTCCGACATCGAGCGAGGCACAGCTTGCACTGCAGATCTCGGTCGAAGAGGGCAGGGCCGGAAGCGTCCAGGTGCAGCCCGCTTCCGAGGGCCAGCGAATCTCGCCGACGGCACATGTGGCCTTCCGGAGCGTCCTGGGCGGGCGCAGCGCCTTCCTTCACCTGGCCGAGGTTCAACCCGACGGCCACCTCTTGATCCTCGAAGGCGGTTTGGAGGCGGACGAGCGGGCGCCAGGGGCCTACAGCCCGACGGGTGAGGCCGGTGGCACCCTGGTCTACCGGCCGGACCGAATTGCCAACGGTACCCACCGCTACTTGAGCTTCGCCACCGCCGCGCCAATCGAGGCCGAACGGGTCGCCCGCGCCCTGCTCGCTGCGGGCCTGGACCGTCCGGACCTCTGGCCCCGCCCAGTCCTCGCCGCCGCCGACTTCGAGCTGGAGTGGGCCTCGGAGAGTCCTGCTCCGTGATTCGGCGCATCACCAGCTGGTGCTTGCCCGCCCTCTTGGCCCTCTTCCTGAGCGGCTGCGGCGGCCTCCACACGGGGGCTGCTCCTGCTTCGAGCGGCGAGGCGAGTCCGGCACCCACCGGTCGAGACAAGGGCTTTGCCAGCAGCCAATCGACGCGCGAAGTTCTTGAGGCCTCCTTTGCTCCGCGCCGCATCGCTGTCGTCGTGGGGCTCAACCGCTACGCAGACGCCACCTTCCAGACCCTGAAGTGGGCCGAGCGGGACGCTCAAGAGTTCGCGCGGGTACTCTCAACCGACGCAAGCGGCGGCTTCGACCGGGTCGTCACGCTCATCGGCGAAAGCCAGGCCCGCAGAGACCGGATCCTGGCCGAGATGATCTCGCTGAGGAACGACTTGCGCCGCCAAGACAGCCTTGTCGTCTTCGTCAGCACGCATGGGACGATGACCCTCGACGAGGAGGGGCAGCCCTCGCTCTTCCTGGTGGCCCACGACACCCAACCCGGCAACTTGCGCGGAACCGCCATCGAGCTCGGCGAACTCCAGCGCTTCTTCTCGGACATCAAGGCGGAGCGCAAGGCGCTGATCCTGGACGCTTGCTACAACGGCCAGGACAAGAGTGCGCTCCAGCCAACGCTCCGGCAGCGCATCTCCAAACTGGAAGAAGCCCCAGTGCTCTCACGCACCGTGCGGCTCGGCCAGAGCGAAGCCCACCTCTTCGCCTCCACCTTTGGGCGACCAGCCCGCGAAGACGACGAACTGCAGCACGGCGTCTACACCTATCACTTGCTCGACTCCTTGACCTGGAACCAACTGGAAGCCGACGCCAACGGGGACGGGCTTGTCACCGTCTACGAGGCACACGACCACGCCCGCGCAAAGACCATCTCTTGGACGACGGGAACCCAAGTGCCCGAGGCCTACTTCCGGCTGGTGGGTCGCAACGACCTCGTACTCGTCGGCAGCCCCGAAGTCCGCAACCGCGCAGAGACGGCCCTGCTCTTCTACTACGGCCCCGAGGGAGACGCCTTTGACGGCGCGACCCTGCTGGTCGACGGCCAAGAGAAGGGGCACTTCCCCGGCACCTTCTCCCTCACGGCAGGACGCCACCACGTTCAGGTCATCGGAACGGACGGCAGCGTTCTGCACAACCGAACCATTCTGCTTTCCTCCGACCAGCCCCTCGCCGCCAACGGGGTTCAGGACCGGCCCGCCTACTACAACGGCTTCCTGTCGGTGGGGCCGAAGGTCCGCTTTGGGTTGACCGATAACCTCCGCCCGCTGACCGGCCGAGCCCATGTTGGAGTCGAGGCCAACTTTGGATACCGTTTCTTGCGGGGCGCGCCCGGCCTCACGCTCTCCGGAATCCTGGGCTACGCCCCCCACCAGGCCCGCTTCGACAACGGCGACTCCCCTCGCTTCGAGGCCCGCCACGTAGTCTCTTTTGGCGGCGGACTTGGCTACCGCGTGGCACTGCGGCGAGGAACTCTGACCGCCGGCTACCGCCTCCGCGCCATGGTCCTGAGCCCCCTACAAGACGCATCCTGCGGCGAGATCCCCGCCTGCGGAGGCTGGCTCTATCTTGTCCACGGGCTCGCCCTCGACCAGAGCCTGTCCCTGGGCCGACGCTGGAGCCTTCGCTTCGAGGAGGAGGTGGGGCTGAGCGCAGTCGATCCCCTCGGCAAAGGAGTGGGTGTCGCAGTCGACCTGAGCTTCCTTGTCGGAGTCGAAGTCGGCCTCTAGAGACGTCTGAGCGCCTAAGATGAGGATGTGACTGGGCGCCTCCCCATCGCGATTCTCCTGCTAGTCCTGACGGTTCCGGCTTCAGCCCGAGCCGACGAGGACGGGGTCTCGATCAAGGACGGCGACTGCGACGATGAAGACTCTACGGTCTACCCCGGCGCCGACGAACTCTGCGACGGCAAGGACAACGACTGCGACGAAGTGCTGCTGGATGGCGAACACGATCTCGACGGGGATGGACTCCTAGCCTGCGAGGGCTTCGAGTGCGACGACACGCGCTCCTGGGTCCACGCTGGCGCCACCGAACTCTGCGACGGGCTGGACGGCGACTGCAACGGGGCCATCCCCGAAGACGAGGGGGACCAAGACGAGGACGGCTGGCGGGGCTGCGCCGGCGACTGCGACGACAGCGACGACAGCGTCCACCCCGGCGCCGACGAGGGCTGCGACGGCCAAGACACGGACTGCTCGGGCACCCCCCTGTCCAGCGAGCTCGACGGAGACGGCGACGGCCAGGCGCCCTGCGCCGGCGATTGTGACGACCGCACCGCCACCACCTTCCTCGGGGCCCTTGAGGCCTGCGACGGAGAAGACAACGACTGCGACGCGATGACCGACGAGAACTGCCCGGGCACAGTCCCGCCGAACACCGGTGAAGCCCCGTCGACCGACGAGGGCTGCGCGGGACGCGGCTGGGGCTGGTCCTTTCAGGCAATTGCCCTGCTCCTGTGGGGCATTGAACGACGTCCATCGCTTCATTTGCTGCGCCAAAGATGAAAAGCAAGCGAGCATCGGCCACAATCCCCGCATGAAGATCCAGGTTTCCGAAGCTCTCCCACTCTCTGCAGACGACGCCTTCCACCTCATCCGCGACGAGATGCCAAACCTCGTCCCCTACCTCTACGACATCGAGACGATCGAGGTCGTGGAGCGAAGGGACGAGGGCGAAGTTGTGCACATCGTCAACCGATGGAAGGGCGACCTGAGCAAAGTGCCGGGGGCAGCCCGCAAGTTCATCAAGCCCGAGCTTCTGACCTGGAAGGACACCGCCCGCTGGACCACCGCCGACCGACTCGCCTCGTGGAAGCTGGAGCCGTCCATCGGCGGCCGCGTCTTCGAGTGCGTGGGGACCACACAGCTGCTCCCCGACGGAGAGACCTCTCGCCTCGAGATGAAGATCGAGCTGAACATCTACCCCGAGAACGTACCGGGATTGCCGCGCTTCCTCGCGAAGACGGTCCGCAAGCAGATCGAAGGGGTTATCGCCAAACAGATCACGCCGAACCTCCGCAACCTCGCCGAGAGCATCCGGCGCTACGTGGCAGCCCAGTAAGGCTGGCGGGCTCGCTCTAGTTCGTACTGCGGGGCTCGACCAGGTACGGCCCCAGAATCAGCAGATCCAACTCTGCCGCCAAGAAGGCCCGCAGTGCATCACGCGGAGAGCGGATGATCGGCTCCTCGTGCATGTTGAACGAGGTGTTGATCAGGCTAGAGATCCCCGTCTTCTTGTGGAAGGCCGCGAGGATGCCGTAGTAGGCAGGATTGTCCTTCTTGCGCAACAACTGCGGGCGGGCCGTCCCGTCGATGTGGACGACGCCCGGTGCCTGCTTCTTCATCGATTCTGTGCAGTCGAAGCAGACCGTCATGAAACGGGCCGCGTGCTCGGCGCCCTCGATGTTGAGGTAACAGTTGTGACGCTCCTTCCACAGGGTCACCGGAGCAAAAGGCATGAACTCGGTGCGCTTGAGCTTTGTGTTCAGCCAGTCGTTGACTGCGGGGTCGTCCGGCCGAAAGAGGACCGAGCGGTTGCCCAGCGCGCGCGGCCCCCACTCCATGCGCCCATCGACCCGCGCTACCGTCTTGCTCTCGACCAGGGCCGAGGCCACACGGTCGGCCAGATCCTTCGGCTTCGAGAAGGCCAAGCCCGAGTTCCGAAGCACCCGCTCACACTCGGTTTCGTCGTAGCCGCGTCCGAGGTAGGCACTTGGAAGGGCATGGGGCCCAACCGCGGACAGTGCAAGGGCTGCACCGGCGGCGAGGCCTCCATCCCCCATGTTGGGGTAAATGAAGAGATCGCCGACCTCATCCAGTTCGTGGATGCGCTGGTTCAGTTTGACGTTGGCAAAGACGCCGCCGGCCAGAGCAACGTGGTGCCTCCCGGTCCGACGCAACCAAAAGCGCACCAGTGCGCTGACCTGCTGTTCAAGGTTGCGCTGAAGGGCCGAAGCCACCTCCTCCCGTGAAAAGCTCTCCAGAAAACGGTGGAAGCGATCGTCTCGCCGCTGGGGCCTCAGGTAATTGCACAGGTTGAAGCCGCCGTTGTCCTTGAAGTGACACTGCGCCTCGAAGTGTGCGAGCAGCTCGGGCGGCGGCTCCGCATAAGCCGCAAGTCCAGTGATCTTCCCCTCGTGACGATTGGCTCGGAAACCCAGCCACTCGGTAATGCGGGAGTAGTAGGTGTTGATCGACGAGAAACCGCTCTGCCGGTAGACGTTCTTCAGATCCCCATCGCGTCCCAACGACACGGTCACCGACGTACCATCCCCCATCGCGTCCACGGTGATCACGAGTGCATCGGTATGAGGTTGGGAGCAGTAGGCGGAATAGGCGTGGCTTCGGTGGTGGTCCAGGGTCAAGACGGGCGCCGAAAGGCCCCGGGTGCGCAGCCTCTTGTGCAGATACCGGCGGCTCAGATCGGCCTCGATTGGCCAGAGGCCAGTCTCCTTGATACCCACCTGGTAGGCGATGTAGGCGTTGAGCAAGGGCGAGAACTGGCTCGCTTGCTCCTTGGTGTTGTGGTGGAAGCGGGGCAGCATCCGCAGCCCTGCCGATGGCGTGAAGTGGCTGCCAAAGGCGATTCTGTCGACGTCCCGCGGCTTGACACCGGCCAGGTGCAAGACCTCGTCGATCGCTTCCCAAGGGAAGGCTCCGCTGTTCTTCTGGCGGTCGATGCGTTCCTGACCCACCGCGGCTACGAGGTGGTCGTCTACACAGACCGCCGCACCCGAGTCATGGTTGTCGTTAATGCCGAGGACGATCACGCCACGCAGTGTAGCCGAGCCGCCGCCAGCGACTACAATAGGCGAAGGTGGAACCTCCCCAATCAACAGGCGACCATCCCGCGGAGCCCCCGCCTTCCGAAGCGCGGCCCGAGGAAAGCGGAGCGCTGGAGGCCTCAGCGAAAGGCGGGGTCCCTGGACCCGAAGAGACCTTGCCGGTCACGCCGCCGAAGCCCCGCGGCGCGGTTATTCGAGCCCACCGCGTACCCCACGCCGTTGCCAACCGCTCTGACTACCTGCGGCTCGACCTAGGCGAGAGTCATCGACCGGCCTCACCCAACATTCTCAAAGCCATACAACGTCTGGAGTCGGAAGATCTGGCCCACTACCCCGATCCCTGGCCCCTCCAGCAGGCTCTGGCTCGCTTGCACGGAGTCGGGCCCGAGTGCATCTCGATCACTGCCGGCGCCGACGAGGCCATCCGACTCGCCTTCAACGCCTACGTGGAAGAGGGCGCGCGAGTCCTGATTCCTCGCCCTACCCTGGGCGCCATCCTCGCGGCAGCCAGCGCCAGCGGCGCCTTCGTAGACCGGGTCGACTTCACCGAGGACCTGTCCTTCCCTTTGGAGGCATTCGAGAAGCTGCTCGCTCCTCGCACGCCTCGAATGGCCGTCATAGCCAACCCAGACGCGCCCACCGGCACCGCCGTCGCCCGGGATGATGTCCTCCACCTGGCGGAGGCCTCCCCTTCGACCTTGTTCCTCGTCAACGAAACCTTCGTCGCCTACCACGGACAATCCCTGCTGGCCCTGGAGCGGAACCGGGAGTTGCCGCCCAACATCCTTGTCCTGCGCTCCTTCTCCAAGGACCACGGCCTGGCTGGTTTGCGGATCGGCTACCTGGTAGGTCACCCCGAGGTGATCGAGGCGATCAATGTGGTACGGCCGTCCTACACGGTGTCCTCACCCAGCTTGCTCGCAGCTCTCGCAGCCCTCGAAGAGACCGAAGCAATGCAGGCTCACGTCCTGAACGTCCGCGCGCACATGGAGCGGCTCGTCGCCAAGCTCGCGCTGAGGGGCATCGAAGCCCGCGCTACGCGCGCCAACTTCGTCCTCGTACGCCTCACTGCACCCATCCAGCCCTGGGCGGCGGCGTTTGCGGCCCACCAGGTCTTAGTCGGCATCAGCGGACACGTAGGCCCGATGGCTGCCTACGTACGTATCACCGTGAACAATGACGACGAGGCCAACCTCTTCCTCGACACCCTGGCACTGCTCCTACGGCAAGGGGTCGGCGGCGCCGACCGCGTCCAAGGGGTGCCCGGCAACTGGGACGAGCTGGGCTCCGAAGGCATGGCTTAAGCCCGGAATACTCCCTCAGCCTCTCGCTGCAGCATCCGCCGGTGCATCCCAATGTCGGCAAGGGCAAGCAGGCTCAGCGACAGCGCACCAACCAAGGGGATTAGCTGGAGAACAATGAGAACGGCGTAGAGGAGGCGGCGCAACCAGCGGGCCAAGAAGCCGCCCGAGAACGAAAGGTACCGAACCAGGGGGGAGACAGCAGTCCATCGGTAGAAGAGCACGGCAGGAACGAGGCCGAGAAGGGGGGCAGCTCCGGCGACGGCACAGACACCGACCGCAGCGAAGAGCCGGCGTCGGTGCTGGCCCAAGAAGTCATCGAGAGCCTCGCGGCTATCGAAACTGACCGTGCCGCAGGACGGACAAGGCTGCTGGAGGCGACGGTGGGGCAAAGACGTGGCGCACCGGGGACAGCGCCGGTGGCAGAGCAGGGCGAAGCGCTGAGCTTCGGGCTCCGAGACGCGGGCTCCAGTAATGCGACCGAAGAGGGTGGCGGCGGCAGGCGACATGCGGGCGGCATCGCAGTGGAGGCAGGCCAGCGCTGCGGGATTGATGGTCTGACCACAGGACGAACACGGCTCTTTGCGGGCCCGCTCGCGCCGGGCGACCGTGCGCTCGAGCAGCAGCAATGAGGCCACTGCACCTGCGAACAAGCCGAGGGCGATCAGAGGCAAGAGGGCGGCGAAGACGAGCCCCGTGACCACAAGTCCATCTTCCATCCAGCTCAGCAGGCGCTGGAGGTGCAGGTCGTCGCCCGGATCGAGGTCGTGCAGGGCGGCAAGAACCCGTCCACGCAGCCAGGCAAGCACGCCGACGCTCAAGGCAGGGAGCAGGGCAGCAGCCAGGTCGACGGCGCCGAGGCCGGAGGTGGCCGGTTGACTGGACAGTCCAGAAACCGCCGCTCCGGCCGAGCCCGCGGCGGCAGAGGCCTCGACTGCGCCCCCGCCGGACCCGACCACTGCGTCAAGCGGGCCCAGCTGGGCGCCATCAAGAAGAGCGAGCTGGACTGCCAGAGCCACCGCTGCCTTGCCGAACACCGTGACCGAACCCAACATCCGCCGCAGCTCAGGCTGCTTGTCGGCCAGGATCTCGCAAAACGCCAGCGTCGCGAGGACGGCGAGGCTCACATCGTGGGTAAACCAATCCGGCGCTCCAGCGAGTACGCTTGCCGTCGCAGTCTCGCGAAGAAGGGGGATGTGTTCCCACCAGCGCGCCAGGGCCGCAGTGACGAAGCTGGCCAGAAAGACACGGCCAGCGAAGAAGGGGCTCGCAGCGAGCGCGTGGATAAGCCAAGAGGTGTTCATCGGACCTGCAGAGACCTCCTAAAGGAGACCCTACGCCCTACGCCGAGGATCCTTGCAAGAGCTGGGTCCACCGCCTCTCGCCCGTCCGCGCCCTCCAGCCGTTCAGTCGCCCAACTCAGCCGCCGCA
>CAZQTQ010000187.1:0-8173 GCA_964596025.1 uncultured Rickettsiales bacterium | reverse complement strand
CTGGTACACCCAGTACACGCCCTACCAGGCGGAGATCGCCCAAGGCCGTCTCGAGGCCCTGCTGAACTTCCAGACCATGGTTGCCGACCTCTGTGGCCTGGAACTCGCCAACTCCTCGTTACTCGATGAGGGCACCGCTGCAGCCGAAGCCATGTCGATGTGCATGTCCATCAATCGGGGCAAGAGGACGGGTTTCTTTGTCGCCGAGACTTGCCATCCCCAGACAATCGCTGTCGTCCGCACGCGGGCCCTGCCGCTCGGCGTCCAGATTCATGTGGGCAAAGCTGAAGACGCCGACTTTGCGGGCCAAGACCTCTTCGGCATCCTCGTACAGTATCCCGACACCACCGGCGCCGTGTGCGACTTCACGACCCTCAGCGAGCGCGCTCACGCCCAAGGCGCCCTGGTCTGCGCGGCCACGGACCTCTTGGCCCTGTGCCTGCTCTCTCCTCCGGGAGCTTGGGGGGCCGATATCGCCATCGGAAACAGCCAGCGCTTTGGAGTGCCGCTAGGCTTCGGCGGACCGCACGCCGCGTTCATGGCAACCCACGACAAGTACATTCGCAAGATGCCCGGCCGGCTCGTCGGGGTATCCCAAGACGCTCAGGGCAACCCCGGCTACCGCCTTGCCCTACAGACCCGTGAGCAGCACATCCGCAGGGACCGGGCCACCAGCAACATCTGCACCGCCCAAGTTCTCCTCGCGATCATCGCGGGCGCTTATGCCGTCTACCACGGACCCAACGGCCTCAAGCGCATAGCAGAGCGGGTACACGCCTTTGCCGCACTTCTTCGGGCCGGCTTGGACCAGCTTGGGCACGACACCGGCGAGGCCCCGCTGTTCGACACCGTGGCAGTCCTCCCCCGAAGCAACGTCCAGGCGCTCCTCGCCGAAGCGACCTCATCCGGTTACAACCTGCGCGACTTGGGTGACGGGCGAATCAGCATCTCGCTCGATGAGAAGACCGACACAAAGGAGGTAGAGGCCCTTCTGCGGCTCTTCGCCGGAGGCCAGTCCCCCCCCTCTATCGAGACCCTCTTGACCTCGACCGACGTCTCTCTTCCTGGTGTCTTCGCCCGCACAGGCGCACTCTTGACCCACCCGATCTTCAACCGCCACCACAGCGAGCACGAGATGCTCCGCTACCTGGCCCATCTGCAGAGCCGGGACCTCAGCCTGGCGTTTTCGATGATTCCGCTCGCTGCCGGTGACCTGGCCAGAGTTCGGAGGGCTGCACCCCTATGCGCCAAAGGATCAGGCCCTGGGCTACGCCGAGCTCTTCGCCCAGCTTGAGGCTTGGCTCGCCGAGATCACGGGCTTTGCCGCCGTCTCGCTCCAGCCCAATGCCGGATCCCAAGGCGAGTATGCAGGCCTACTGGCTATTCGCGGCTGGCACAAGAGCCGCGGTGAGGACCAGCGAATCCACTGCCTCATCCCGGTCTCTGCCCACGGCACGAACCCAGCCTCAGCCGTCATGGCCGGCTTTCAGGTCGTGCCGGTAGCATGTGATTCGGACGGGAACATCGACCTGAACGACCTGCGGGCCAAGGCTGAGGCCCGCAGAGACACTCTCGGCGCCTTGATGATTACCTACCCATCGACGCACGGGGTCTTCGAGGAAGATGTAGTCGACGTCTGCTCGGTCGTCCACGACAACGGCGGCCAGGTCTACATGGACGGGGCCAACATGAACGCCCAAGTCGGCCTCTGCCGCCCCGGCGACATAGGAGCCGACGTCTGCCACCTCAACCTCCACAAGACCTTCTGCATCCCGCACGGCGGCGGCGGACCCGGCATGGGTCCAATCGCCGTCGCAGCCCACTTGGCTCCCTTCCTGCCCGGCCACCCCCTCAGCCACGACTCACCTGTTGGCCCCGTCTCATCCGCCCCCAGCGGCAGCCCGTCCATCCTGCCGATCTCCTGGGTATACATCGCCCTCATGGGAGCCTCCGGCCTGACACGAGCGACCCAGGTGGCAATCCTCAGCGCCAACTACATGGCCAGGAGGCTCGGCGACCACTTCGACGTTCTCTTTCAGGGGAAGGACGGTCAAAACGCGCACGAGTTCGTCATCGACCTGCGACCTTTCAAGGCCGAAACCGGCGTCACCGTCGAAGACGTCGCCAAGCGGCTCATGGACTTCGGCTTTCACGCCCCGACCATGTCCTGGCCGGTGCCGGGCACCCTGATGATCGAGCCAACTGAGAGCGAATCGAAGGCCGAACTCGATCGCTTCTGCGATGCCCTCATCGCAATCCGCGCCGAGATCCAGGCCATCGCCGACGGTCAGATGGACGCTGAGGACAACCCGCTAAAGCACGCGCCGCACACCGCAGCGATGGTCAGTTCCAATACGTGGGACCACAGCTACAGCCGTGAACAGGCCGCCTTCCCGCGCCCCTGGGTCAAGGAGCACAAGTTCTGGCCCCCCGCTGCCCGCGTGGACAACGCCTACGGCGACCGCAACCTGATCTGCAGCTGCCCCCCGATGGAGGCCTACGAATAGGGAAAAAGAGACGCCCCGGTAGAGGGCGCATCCGCTGCCCCCGCCCAGCCCGGGCCGAAAGCCTCCTCAGTCGGCTAGCTCCGCGTAGCGCCCCGAATCGACCAACTCACCCAGATCGCCCTTGTCGCCCAACTTCATCCGAAGCATCCATCCCTCTTTGTAGGGATCCGCGTTCACGGTCTCGGGCGCCTCGATGATCTCCATGTTGACCTCCAGGATCTTCCCACTCACCGGCGCGAAGAGGTCTGAAGTGGCCTTGACCGACTCGATGATGCCGATCACATCGCCTCGCTCGACCTTGGTACCGATGTCAGGAAACTCGCCCAGGTAGACGATGTCACCCAGCTGGTCTTGGGCGTGATCGGTGATCCCAACAGTGATCGTGTCGCCTTCCACGAGCAGCCACTCGTGGTCCTCGGTGTAGAGAAGCTCTTCGGGAATATTCGACATCTGCGTCCTCGAAAGGGGCCTCGGACCTAGCGCTTGTAGAACGGAGTTTTCACAACTTCGGCGGGAAGTTTGCGGCCTCGAACCTCAATCTCCAAGGAAGTGCCGGTTTTTCCGCGCCCTCGGGGGACATAGCACAGCCCAATCGCCGTACCAAGAGACGGGCTCATTGCGCCAGAGGTGACCTCGCCGAAGGGCTGGCCGTCGACGTAGACGCCGTGGCCGTGGCGGGCGATCCCTCGACCCTTCAGTACAAAGCCAACGAGAAAGCGCTGCGCCCCTTCTTCCTTCTGGCGGCGAAGGGCGGCCAGACCGATGAAGTCGTCCTTGTCGAGCTTGGTGATCCATCCCAGGCGTGCCTCAATCGGCGTCGTCTCGGTACTGATGTCGTTCCCATAAAGGCAATACTTCATCTCCAGCCGAAGGGTGTCGCGGGCGCCCAGACCGACCGGCATCAGACCGTATTCTTCGCCGGCCTCGCGAACTGCAGCCCAGAGTTTCGCCGCGTGGTCGCGGTGGAAGAAGAGCTCGAAGCCATCCTCCCCGGTGTAGCCGGTGCGGGCGACGATCGCGTCGACGCCACCGGCCTGGCCCTCTTGGAAGCGGTAGGTGGGGATGGCGGAGCAGTCGACCGAGACCAGCTTCTGCACCACCGCCGGCGCATTGGGGCCCTGGATCGCCAACTGGGCGTACTCGTCGGATGCGTTCACCAACGAGCAGTTGTCGCTCTCGCGGTGATTCTCGGTGAACCAGGCCCAGTCCTCGTCCAAGCGCCCCGCATTGACACAAACAAGGTAGCGACCCTCGCCACGCTTGTAGACCAACAGGTCGTCGACGATGCCGCCAGACGGGAGACAGGCCACGCTGTATTGGGCCTGGCCGACCTCAAGGGCCTCGACCCGGTTGCTCGTCATCCGATTCAGGAAGGCCTCGGCACCAGCCCCCTCGACAAGGAACTCGCCCATGTGGCTGACGTCGAAGAGACCACAGGACGATCGAACCGCGCGGTGTTCGGCGAGGATGCCCGTGTACCGAACCGGCATCTCCCAACCCGCGAAGGGGACAATGCGGCCGCCCTCGTCCTGGTGAATGTCGAAGAAAGGGGTCCGTCGAAGAGTCTCCGTCATGGCTTTCCCGGCACTTCAGACCAGCCGCCACGTGCGAGAGCCGCAGCCCGTGCCGCCTCGAGGGTATTGGCCATTAGCATTGTGATGGTCATGGGCCCCACGCCCCCAGGCACGGGGGTAATGGCAGAGGCTCTTAGAGACGCCCCCTCGAAGTCGACGTCCCCCACCAGACGGGTCTTTCCGGGCTCATCAGCAGGTACCCGGTTGATGCCGACATCGATGACGACCGCGCCCTCACGCACCCACTCCCCCGGCACAAAGGCCGGCCGCCCGACAGCGACCACCAAGATCTCCGCCGCTCGGACCGCGGCCTCGATGTCCTCAGCCCGCGTGCGGGAGTGCACCGTTGTGACGGTGGCATGCGCGTGGGTCAGAAGTAAGGCAGCGGGCATGCCGACAATCGCCGAACGCCCAACGACCACCGCGCGCTTTCCCTGCGGATCGATGCCGCTCTCTTCCAGGAGCCGCATGATTCCCTTGGGCGTGCAGGACACAAAGCGGGCCTTCTTCAGCGCCAAGAGCCCCACGTTTTGCGGGTGGAAGCCGTCGACGTCCTTGCTGGGGTCGATGGCGTCCAAGATGAGGTCCTTGTCCAGCCCGTCCGGCAGAGGCAGCTGGACGAGGATGCCGTGCACCGCAGGGTCGGCGTTTAGCTCCTCGATGAGTCCAAGCAACTCCTCCTGCGAAGTCGAGACCGGCAAGGCGTGGTGGCGGCTGTCGTAGCCAAGCCGATCACAAGCCCGCCGCTTGTTGCGGACATAGACCGAAGAGGCAGGGTCCTCGCCGACAAGCACCGTGGCGAGGCAGGGCTGCAGTCCCGAGTCCTGGATGAAGGCAGCCGCCTCCTCGCGAAGCTCGCCTTGGATGCGTCGGGCTAGGGCTTTTCCGTCCAAAATCATGGGGTCATCCCGGGATCAGTCGTTCGAGGAACTCGAAGAGCTCGGGGAGCTCGAGGAGCCTGAGGAGCCTGAGGAGCCTGAGGAGCCTGAGGAGCCTGAGGAACTCGAGGAGTTCGAAGAGCCAGAGGAATTCGACGAACTGGAGCTGTCGGACGAAGAGCCGGAGCTGTCGGACGAAGAGGAACCCGAAGACGAGTCCCCTGCGGGGCTCCCGCCGGCATCGCCCCCCGCGGCACCATCGGAAGCCCCACTGTTCGAGGCCCCCGAGTAGGCATCCGAATACCACCCACCACCTTTGAGGTGAAAGGCCGAGAGCGAGATCTTCTTTTGCACCTGCGCCTCACACTTAGGGCACGGGGGATCGGGAGCCGAGACCTTGCTGATCGTCTCGAACTCGTGCCCACAACCCGAGCATGCGTATTCGTAGATCGGCATCAACTCCTCCCTTCGTCGCCTGACTACGTGACAAAGGGGGGTGGGGTCAAGATCCTCGATTCCAGAATCGCGCTCCGGTATAGAGGCGGTTCGTATGAATGAATCGCCCCTCGATCGCTCCGAAACCCAAAGACAGCAAGCCCCGTCCCTGTTTGGGCGGCGCGTCATCGTCGTCCTCGGCAAGGGCGGAGTGGGTCGATCCGTCGTCTCGGCCAGCCTCGCTCTGCTGGCGGCGTCCCAGGGACTCCGCCCCTGCATCGTCGAGATGAACGGCGCCGAGACTATGGGCTCGCTCTTCGGCGGCGGGCCCGTGGGCTACGCGGGCCGCGAACTGCGATCCGGCATTTGGGCCCAGAGCATCACCCCCACGCTAGCGGTCGAGGAGTACCTCGTACGCACGCTCCGCGTTCGAAGGATCTACGACCTGGTCTTCAAGAATCGCTACGTCGAGCCCTTCATGAATGGAGTCATGGGCCTGTCCGACCTCATATCGGTCGGCAAGGTCATGGACTTGGAGTGGCTGCGGGAAGACGGCTCATTGGGCCCGAACTCCCTGGGTTCTTACCGCTTCGCACCCGTCATCGTCGACGGCCCCGCTACCGGCCACGCCCTGACCATGCTGCGCTCGCCGCAAGCAATGATGGACGTGACACGGGCTGGTCCTCTGTTCCGCAATGCCGAGAGCATCCGGGAGCTCTTTTGTGATCCGTCGAAGGTCGCAGTCCTGCTGGTGACCCTTCCCGAAGAGCTGCCGATCACCGAGGCCCTCGAGGCCGCCGAGGTGCTGGGCGAGCTCGGCATCCGAGCCGCCGGTGTGGTGGTCAACGGCATGCCCCAAGCGCCGCTGTCTGCGCCCTCGCTGGAGCGCTGGCCGGAGCTGCAGGCCGAAGCCAAATCGGCGGGCGGTGCTTCGGCTTGGGCCGCAGGCGAGATCGAGACGCGCCTCCGACGGAGGTCCGCCGCTGAGGCTCAGCTCCGCCAGCTACGGCAGTCCCTCGAACTGCCGCTCGTCGAGCTCCCACTCCTGCCCAATCCCCAGCTGAGCCTGGACGAGCTGGGCACCCTCGGTCACCTACTGGAGACCTGGACATGAGGCCCAACCTGCAGGCGGTCTGCTCCCAACGAGAGGTCGTTGTAGTCTGCGGCACCGGCGGGGTCGGCAAGACCACAGTCGCCGCCACACTCGCGCTTGCGGCCGCGCTCGAAGGCCGCAAGGTGCTTGTGATGACCATCGACCCGGCCCGGCGCCTGGCACAGGCCCTGGGACTCGAGGGCCGCCTCAACCACGCTGTTGAGGTCGACCTGGACGCCTTGGAGCCACCCCAAGGCACCAAAGTGGGCCTCGGTGGCAGCCTCTCGGCCGTGATGCTCGATTCCAAGTCCACTTGGGACGGCCTCGTCCACCGCTTTGCCGGCGATGAGAGCGCCCGCGAGCGAATTCTCTCCAACCCCTACTACCAGCGCGCTAGCTCCTCGCTCGCCGGCTCCCAGGAGTACATGGCAATGGAGCGCCTCCTCGCAGTCTACGAGAGCGGCGCCTACGACCTAATCGTCCTGGACACCCCACCCACCCGGAACGCCCTCGACTTCCTCGATGCGCCCGGCCGCATGCTCCAGATGCTGCAGGCCGGCGTACTTAAGTGGCTCACCCCCGGCACCGGCGGTTTCTCGTCAAAACGGGCCGCTGCCGTCCTCTTTGGACGCGGACAAAAAGCGCTCTTCTCGGTCTTCGAGCGTTTCGTTGGAGCCGAGGTGTTCTCGGGCATGTCGGAATTCGTCGACGCAATGAGCGACCTCCTAGACGGGATGGCACGCCGTGCGGACCGGGTCGCAACTCTGCTGGAGGGCAGCCGCGTCGCCTTCGTCCTGGTGGCGGCACCGAACCGAATCGCCCTGACTGAGGCCCTCTTCTTCCACCAGCGGCTGGTAGAGGGGGGCATCCACTTGGCCGGTCTAGTACTCAACCGCGTGCAGACCGAACCGCCCGCCGAGTGCATTGAGACCTTCAAGGGCCCGCTAGCTGCTGAACTCGCAGACCGGTCAGAGGACCCGGGCTGGGAGCAAGCAGCAGAGGAGCTCTGGGCGGCGGGGCTTGCCGGTGTCGAGCGCTTCCGCCAGGAGCAGGAACAGTGCCTGCGCCTCCGCCGGGCCTTGGGCGATGCGCTGCCCCTGGCTCAAATCCCCGAGCTCGATGGACCGGCTCACGACCTCTCGGGACTCAGCGCGATCCTCCCGTACCTCTAGAACGAGTCCTCAGGCACCACTTCCGGTCGCCAACGGCTACCAGAGGTTTCCTCCCGGACCGCCGTAGGCGCCGATGTCGCTCGCACTGGTGTCGAAATCCAGGATCTTGGGGTCGCCGCTTCCGTCGAGGCCATCACAGTCGGTGTCGACCCCATCACTAAAGGGGTCCGCACCCCTTGCCCTGGGCGCGGGACCACCGCTGCCCTGCCCTCTCCCTTTCGCCCCCGTCAGGCCTCTGGCAGCAAGGGCGACGGCTGGCCCACCACAGTCACCCACAGCTGGTGGGCCGCCCGGGTAGCGCCCACGTGCAGGATGCGCCGCGCCGAAGGCGTGTCGGGGTAGGAGATGGCGTCAACCCCGAGCAAGACCACGTAGTCGAACTCCAGCCCCTTGGCCTGGACGATGTCGGTGACTTCTATTCCGGGACCGAAGCTGAACTCCTGGTCGCGCACCCGCCTGAGCCGGGGAAGCTCTGCGCGCTCGCGGCGGGCACCGGCGCCTCCGCTGCTCTGAG
>CAZQTQ010000186.1:0-8188 GCA_964596025.1 uncultured Rickettsiales bacterium | reverse complement strand
CCTCCCTGCTGGAACCGGTCGACCCACTCGATGAGCTGGGCGTCGTCCTCGGGGCGCTGCCGAGCGAGACCGGCCCTGTGCCCGCCCCCGAGGAACTCGATGTCGGGTCCGAAAAGTGGACGTCCGGCACAGACGAGACGATCGACCTGCCGGCGTCCACCAAGGAAGCACTATCGATGGGCAAGATCCCGATTCTTCGCCCAAGCACGGCCGAAATCACTGTCGAGGAACGGGGCCCAGCCGTCCCAACCTCGACCAATACAGCGCTGCCGTTGCCCTCGGTCGACGGGGACCAAGATGTCTCGGCAGAAGATGCGGTGAAAGGCGAGGCAGGCTCCGAAGAGCTCCCCATCGAGCCTCCCGACGATACCCTCGACTTGGACGAAGAGTAGCCCACTCCTCCGGACCACTGGGGCGCATCCTCACCCCGGACGGTCAGGACGGATCCGGCGCAGCTCCCGGTAGAGCGGAGTCACCCCGGAAGGCCATCCGGTTCGCAAGGAGGCCCGCATCGCGAAGCAGGAGGTCTAGACCCTCGTCATCCTCGCTGTCGTAGTACCCCCGGATCCGCATCTTCTCGTCAATCAGCACCACGTGGGTGCCGTGAAATACGTTCTCGGGGTCCTCGATGGACCCCTCGCTCCCCATCGCGACCTTCATGCCTTCAACGACCGTGTCGTGGATAACCGAGCGAGGGCCGGTCACGAAGCTCCACACCCGCCGACTGGCCCGGTATTTCCGCGCAAACTCGGCCAAGACGGGAGGCGTGTCGTGTTCGGGATCGACAGAAAAGGAGACGATCTTGAAGCTGTCACCCAAGCTGCGGCTGCGGTGCTGAACCTCGCCCATCCGTTGGGTCAAGCGAGGGCAGACCGAGGGGCAACGGGTAAAGATGAAGTTGGCCACCCAAATCCGGCCATGGAGGCGTTCTGAAGCCACGAACTGGCTCCCTGCTTGGTCCACAAGAATGAACTCCGGCACCACACCATGAATCGGCAACTCCGCGAGGCCCTTTCTCGCGTCCCACCCGGTTCGAGCGAAGCAGAAGCCGAAGATCAGCACCACCCAAAGCAACCAAAAGCCTGGCTTGCCGACCAGGCGGTACACAAGGGGCTCAGTCTTCGCTTCAGCAGGAGGGGACATGCCGTACTCGCCCGGTTGGAGAATTGGGAGGAGGCAGAAGGCGCGCAAGCTACCCCAGGGCTCCACTTCGGGCAAGGTCGACCCAGTAGGCCGCAGCTACGTCCGCCCGGCCTGCTCCTTCGCCCTTGCGGAGCCCGCCGGTCATGCCGGACGGCTGGGCGTCCGGCATGCGCGCGATTGCGCGCAAGAGACCGCGCGCGCAATCGCGCGCGAACCGTTGACCCTAGTTCGGACCGCATGGTATTTCGCCTATTGCAGATGTTCGAAGATGTGTTCATGACAGTCGTCATGATCTGGACAACTATTTCATCTCACCTTTCGGAGTAAAGCCCGATGAGTGCAGAAGCCGCTGCAGAGCACGCCCATCATCACCACGCCTTGATGCCCGAGGACTGGCCGGTCGACGACCACTACGGCAAGGCCACAGCGGGCAAGGTTGGGATGTGGATATTCCTCCTCTCCGATGCCTTGACCTTCGCCGGATTCCTCCTCGCCTACGCCATTCTCCGTGGCAGCAGCGCTCAGTGGATTCCTGACGGCCAGCCGGCACTGGGCATCAACTTCACCGCTGTCCTGACCTTCTTGCTGATCTGCTCGTCGGTCTCCATGGTCATGGCCTATGCCGCAGTCGTAGAGAAGAACCGAGCCAGCGCGGTGAAGTGGCTCTGTCTGACCATCCTCGGCGGTGCGCTCTTCCTCTGCGGCCAGTACAAGGAGTACTTCGGCATGAGCATGCTGGGGCACGCGATGGAAGGCATTTGGCCAACAGCAGGCCACTGGCTAACGCACGGGCTCATCCCCGAAGGCCTGACCTTCGGCAGCTCGCACTACGCCACGACCTTCTACTGCGTCACCGCCTTCCACGGCATGCACGTCTTCTCGGGTGTCACTTACCTCACAGTGATCATGATCCGGACCGCCCGGGGCTGCTACGACGACGGGAACTACAATCACATCGAGATCTGCGGCCTGTTTTGGCACTTCGTGGATCTGATCTGGATTCTGGTCTTCACCTTTATCTACTTGATCCCCAACTAGAGGAGCGGCGCCATGGCTCACATCGATCGCAAGCTCTACTGGAGGATCTTCATCTGGCTCTTCGTCCTGACGGTTCTCGAGGTCGGTCTGGTCTTCGTCCCAGGCATCTCGAAGGGCCTGCTGATCCTCGCCCTCTGCGGCCTTGCGGTGACCAAGGCTTCGCTCGTCGGCTGGCACTTCATGCACCTGAGTCATGAGACCCGGGAACTTCAGCTGACGGTCGCCATCCCCATGCTCACCCCCGCCTTCTATGCCGTCGTCTTGGTGGCCGAAGGTGCCTGGCGGTATCTCGGGTGAGGCCCATGCTGCCCTCCCCCTTCCGCGGCATCTCGTGCCTGGCTGGGTCCTGCCTTGTGGCAGCGATTCTCCTGCTACCCGAGGTCGCCTGGGCCTGCCCGGCCTGTGCCGGTCGGGACGGGGGTGGAACGGCTTACCTTGTCGCCTTGGGGTCCATGATCCTCTTCCCTTTCTTCCTCGTCGGCTTGGCCGGATACGTCATCCGGAAAGCCCCCACTGATCTCTAATCCCCCCCGAACGACACGTTTCCGGAGGTTTGGCATGCAACTCAAGCAGTGGACTGCAACAGCCGCAGGCGCTCTGACGACCTTGGTCGTCGGTGCAGCACAGGCGGCGGTGCAGCCCGAAGCCGGTATTGGCTACCCGAAGGATGTCTCCCTCGACGGCCACCGCATCGACTGGCTCATCAACATCACTGGTGTCTTCTGCTCCATCCTCTTCGTCATCATGTGCGCGTGGATCTTCACTGCCTGCGCGAAGCACGGTAGGAACCACACGGCAGAGTACGACCACGGGAACGGGAAGCACTCTGTGACGGTCGCCTTGGCGGTGAGCGCCATCATCTTCCTGGTCGTCGACGGAAACCTCTTTATTACCTCGATGATCGACCTGAGCGAGGCCTTTTGGAACTGGGACATACCGAAGAACAACCCGGACACGGTACGCATCGAAGTCAACGGCCATCAGTGGGCCTGGGATGCTCGCTATCCGGGGCCAGACGGTCAGTTCAACACGGACGACGACATCATCACTCTGAACGACATCCGCATTCCGGTCGACACGCCAATCTTCATGCAGTTCGGCTCGGTGGACGTCATCCACTCCTTCTACTTGCCGAACCTACGGATGAAGCAGGATGCGACACCCAGCATGATCAACCCCATGTGGTTCCAGGCCACAGAGACCGGCGAGTTCGACATCGCCTGCGCCCAACACTGCGGCACCCACCACTACAAGATGAAGGGCAAGCTGACGATCCTCGACAAGGAGGACTACGCAGCCTGGGCGTCCCACGCTTCTGAGCTCGCCAAGCGCGCCTACAACCCCGACGACCTGGACTCCCACTGGGGCTGGGCCTGGAAGGAGATCTAAGCCATGGACCTCCAACCGATTCACTCGCCGCCCACAACCTTCATCAAGAAGTACATCTTCTCGACCGACCACAAGGTCATTGCCCGCCAATTCCTGTGGGCCGGCCTTGTATTCCTGGCCGTCGGCGGTGTCCAGGCCATGCTGATTCGTTGGCAGTGGGCCTACCCCGGTCAGCCGGTGCCCGTTGTGGGGAATCTGTTCTTCCCCCACAGCG
The DNA here is from genome assembly GCA_964596025.1 of uncultured Rickettsiales bacterium. GTDB lineage: Bacteria > Myxococcota_A > UBA796 > UBA9615 > UBA9615 > CAZQTQ01. The sequence continues at coordinate 4,404 of CAZQTQ010000186.1, read as the reverse complement.
AGGGCGTTATCGGGCCCGCCTCCTACAACGGGCTTTTCACGAGCCACGGCCTGATCATGATCTTCTTCGCGATCACGCCGGTGCTCATTGGTGCCTTTGGCAACCTCTGCATCCCCCTGATGATCGGGGCTCGGGACATGGCCTTCCCGGCCCTGAACATGATGTCCTTCTGGACCTTCGTGGTGGCGCTGGGATTTGTCACGGCCTCGTTCTTTGTTCCTCTGGGGACGGGGTCGGCCGGCTGGACCACTTATCCCCCACTCTCCACCCAGGTCGGGACTCCCGGCTGGGGGCAGAGCTTCCTGGGCCTCGCCATCTTCTTTACCGGCTCGGCCACCATCATGGGCGCGATCAACTACGTCGCTACGGTGATGCGGCTCCGCGCGCCGGGCATGACCTACATGCGGATGCCCTTGACGGTCTGGGGCATGTGGCTGACCGCAATCTTGAACGTGCTCTTTGTGCCGGTCTTGGCCGGTGCCGTCATCATGCTCGTGATGGACCGGCACTTTGGGACCGAGTTCTACATCGCGGGCATGAACGGAGTCGGGGACCCGATCCTCTTCCAACACCTCTTCTGGATCTTCGGCCACCCCGAGGTTTACATCCTCATCCTCCCGGTATGGGGCATCGTCGGCGACCTCGTCTCCTTCTTCTCGAGGAAGCCGGCCTATTGGTACAAGGGGCAAGTCGCGGCGATGGTTGCAGTCACCATCCTCAGTGCTGTGGTCTACGGGCACCACATGTTCCTGACGGGCATGAACCCCCTGCTGGGACAGAGCTTCATGCTTCTGACGCTCATCATCTCGGTGCCCGCCGAGATGCTGTTCCTCAACTGGCTCCACACCATGTGGAAGGGCTCAATCCGCCTGACCAGCCCAATGCTCTTCGCGCTAGGCATGATCTTTGTCTTCGGCCTGGGCGGCCTGACCGGCATCTTCCTCGGCACGATTTCGACCGACATCTACCTCCACGACACCATGTTCGTCGTCGGCCACTTCCACTACACGATGGCCGCTGCCTCCTTCCTCGGCTCGATGGCTGGCATCTACTTCTGGTTCCCGAAGTTCTTTGGAACCCGAATGCACGAGGGCCTGGCCAAGCTCCACTTCTGGCTTAGCGTAGTCAGCATCACCCTCGTCTTCGGGGGACAGATGGTCGTCGGCATGGCGGGCCAGCAACGGCGGCTGTGGAACCCCTTCGAGTACACCTTCTTGGAGCACTTGGCCGACGCCAACCGCTGGACCAGCTATTTCGGCTTCGCCCTGGGCCTCAGTCAGTTGATCTTCGTCGTCAACTTCTTCGCGTCCGTCTTCAAGAAGGACAAGCAAGAAGTCGACAACCCCTGGGAGATTGGGACCATCGACTGGGAGACCACTTCCCCGCCGGCTGTCCACAACTTCGACACCATTCCCACGGTCGTCCGTGGACCGCATGAATACAACAACCCCGAGATTCGAAAGCTGCTCGGCCGAGACTGGGTGAGCCAGACGGAGATCCTCCCCAACGCACCGGTTGCGTCCGGCGGTGGTGAGAACCAGGGCTCTGACGGCGGCGGATCCGCCGGTGCCGAAGAGGCTCCAGCTGCTGCCGTTGGCGCGGAGGCGTCGGCTGCCGACGCCGGCGCCGAGGCTGCGGCTGACGGCGGGAACTAGAAGGGGCATCAGCTTGTCCGGCGTCGCGACCATGACAGCACCCGAGAAAGGTGGCCGCATCCTGCACGTGGACCCCGCTGGGCGCCGGCGGACCACGGCTTGGATCGGTATGGTCATCTTCTTGGCCGCCTGGGTCATGATGTTCGGCTCGCTGTTCTTCGCCTACGCCTTGATTCGGACCAGCAATCCTGTCTGGCCTCCCGCCGGCTACGCTCCTCTCCCCTTAGCTTGGCCGGCGCTCAACACCGCGCTGCTGCTGCTCAGCAGTTGGACCATTCAACGCGGCTACAGCGAAGTGCGCCGCGGAGAAGCCCTTTTGCCTTGGCTTTGCGCCACCCTCTTCTTGGGTCTGGTGTTTCTGAACCTTCAGTGGATGGTCTGGACCGACCTCTGGGCCACCGGCTTCCACCTCAGTTCAGGCACCTACGGCTCGGTTTTCTACACCTTCACCGGCTTCCACGCGATTCACGTCTTCGTCGGCTTCGGTTTTCTCATCTGGCTGATCGTTGGTGCGCAACGAGGTCGCTTTACTCAACACAACTCCAGCCCTGTCCTGCTTACGGCGATGTATTGGCACTTCGTCGATGTGGTGTGGGTGCTTCTCTTCCTGACGCTCTACGTCCTGTGACGTCCGAGGTGGTTATGACGGCTCGCCGGCTTCTCCTCTCCCTTGTGGCTCTCCCCCTGCTGCTGGTTTCCACTGGCTGCCAGGATGACCCCATTCCCGACATGTTCACCTCCAGCCAGACGCTGGGTGGCAAGGTCGTCGACGCGGCAACGCTCAACCAGGGCATCGAGGCCTACACGAACTACTGCTACGCCTGCCATGGCGAGGCCGGTGACGGCCGCGGGCCCGCCGCCTGGGGGCTTCGTCCGCCACCGCGCGACTTCCGCACCTACACCTTCAAGTTCGCGGGCTCAGTCGACGGCTTACCCCACGACGAGGATCTGCTCCGGATCGTCAAGGAGGGCCTGCACGGCACGGCAATGCTCCGTTGGGACATTGTGGACAAGGAGCTGAATGCCATCATCCAGTACATCAAGACCTTTTCACCGCCTGGCGAGGGCTTCCGGGATCCGGACGAGGTCTTGGGCGACCGAATCGTGCCCCCCACCGATCCCTGGGCCGGCAAGAAGGACGAGGCCGTCGCCCGCGGAAAGAAGATGTACCACGGGCTCGCCACCTGCTGGTCCTGCCACCCGGCCTACGCCACCAGGCAGGAGATCTTCGAGGCCTCCTCTGAGGTTGGCAACAAGCCCATCACCGACTTCCGCAGCGACCTCTACTACCCCGAGGCCAAGGACAGCGAGTTCGTAGTCGAGGGCAAGAAGGTCAAGATCTTGCCGCCGGACTTCACGTTCATGCCGGTGCGCTCGGCGAACTCCGCCGAAGACCTCTTCCGGGTGATCGGTGCGGGCATTCCCGGCACAGCGATGCCGCAGTGGTTCGGCAGCGTGTCCGACAGCGACCTGTGGGCCATGGCTCACTACGTCCAGAGCCTCATCAGCGCCACCGACACGAGTGCCGCTACCGATCTCCGCAGCAAGATGGCCACCCAGCCGGAGTTCTTGGCGCCTTCAGCAGGCGACGACGACGACTCAGCCGGCGGAGACGCTGCCGAGCCGGCGGAGGCTCCTTCCGCGGAATAGGAAGCGGGGCAAGACCTTCGAAGCGGGGCGCTCCGATCGCGGAGCGCCCCTTTCGGTTCTAGGTCTCTGACTCGACACTGCCACCATCCCTCCTCGCGCACGATGGCCCGGGTCCGCTACCCTGGCGGTATGCACGTTCGTCTCGCTTATCGCCTCATGTCCCTTTCCCTAGCCGCCCTGCTGATCCTCTGCGGCTGCGGCGTAGCCGTAGGGGTCATCGGCGGGGCCGCACCGCCCCCCGACAACGGGAACGGCTCGGCTGGCAACTGCGCGGATGTCCCCGTCTCATTTGCCTGGAACGACTCCGAAGACTACGACTTCGAAAGCAACCCCACCGACCCTGGCTTCGACGACCCCTGGGAGTACGGAGAACCCACCGGCGGGTGTCGGGAGTCGAGTCCCTGTTGGGCCACTCGTCTCATCGGTGAATACGGGAACTGCGAGGCTGGAGCCGTATTCTCACCCGTACTGGACCTCAGCCCCTGTGCTGGCGAAAGCAACGAACTCAGCCTCCACTTCTGGCAGCGCTACACCTTCGAAGATCCAAGCGGCAGCACCCTGTGGGACGGCGGTGCTGTCCAGTTCTCCCCGGACAATGGACTGAGTTGGCAAGACACCGCACCGCTGCCCTCCTACGATGGCCCGATCGATGGCAACTACGGCGAGTGCGGGGGCAACCCGGCGCTCGCCGGCCACGAGGCCTGGTCCGGTGAGATGGACCTCCCAGGATGGCAAGAGGTCATTGTCCCTGTTGATGACAGTCTAAGGACCCACGGTTTCCGCTTCCGCTTCCTCTTTGCCTCCGACCGAGGGTCAACCGACCAGGGCTGGATCGTAGACGAGATCGCCATCACCCTCGACTCCAACTGAGGACCAACCATGCTCCTTCGCTCTCCACGACTTCCGCTGCTCGCCTCGCTCCCCAGCCTCCTCCTCTTCGCTCTGTTGGCCGTAGTCGCCTGCAACACGAATGGACGCACTACGGGAGACGACGACGACTCCGGCAGTGGCGATGATGACACCGCGGGAGACGACGACACCACAGGAGACGACGACACCGCGGGAGACGACGACACCACAGGAGACGACGACTCCGCGG
>CAZQTQ010000185.1:0-8224 GCA_964596025.1 uncultured Rickettsiales bacterium | reverse complement strand
TGGAGATGCGTTGGTCGTGGGCTGGCTGCAAGGATCCATCACCGCCCACGACCGGGAGACTGGCGAGGAGCTGTGGCGCAGGGAAGGAACGAACCGCATCGCCAGCACCCCTACGATGACCGAAGAGCGCCTCTACATCGGCCACAACGGCGGCGAACTCGTCTCCCTGGATCGGGACGATGGGACACTGCACTGGAGCCTTCCGCTGGGTGCGGGAACCTTGGCCTCCCCCGCCTTGGTGGGAGACCGCGTCTTCATTAGCCAGAAGGAGGGACGCCTTCTGGCCACTGAGGCCGGGAGCGGACTTCTTCGCTGGGATCAAGATCTCGGAAGCACGGTTACCGCAAGTCCCAGCTTCTCGACCGACGAGACGACCTTCGTCGTCGGCGAGCGAGACGGCGAGATCAGCGCGATTCGGGCCGAGGACGGGGAGATCCTGTGGCAGCGACCCGCCGAACACCACGTCCTGAGTACCGCCGCATTCTCTGGCGGCCGCTGGTTCATCGGCAGCTGGGACAACCGGCTCTACGCCTTCGACGAAGACGGAGAGGAGGCCTGGCGCTTTGAAGCCCAGGCCAACATCACCGCCTCGCCCGCCGTCGTGGGCGACACCGTCTTAGTCGGCGCTTGGGACTGGTTTCTCTATGCCCTCGATCGGAAGACTGGAGTCGAACGCTGGTCTGCTTTCCTCGGCTCCGATGCCCTGTCCAGCCCCATCACCGACGGCGAGACGGTGCTGCAGGTCACCGAGGAAGGGCGGGTGGTGGCCCTCGACCTCGGTTCCGGCGAGGAACTCTGGGACCATCGGCTGGACGTCCGTGCCGTCGCCAACCCCACGGTCAAGGACGGACACATCTTCGTTCCGCTGGTGAACGGGGACCTGGTGGCGCTCCGGGGCCTCTAGCTCCCCGCGGTCGTCCAAGGCCCCCCGCAGAACGAAGGAGGCGGGAGCTCCCAAGGAACCTCCCGCCTCCGGAAACTCGGGCCTGCAGTGACTAGCCGTCGTCTTCCGGCGGAGGCACAACCGTCTCTTGCAGGTCAACGTCACCGGCGTTTGGGTCGCCGTCCCCTGGATGGAGCTCTGCCGGGTTGTCGGCGTCGACGACCGTAGGCGCACCGGCGACGTCGATCGCGGCCAAATCGATGTCGGTTGGGGCCTCAGCAGTGTCCGTTGGGTCCTCACCAAGCGCATCTTCTGCCAGCTGCATGCGCTGGGTTCGGCCCACCATGAAGCCCAGAAGAACCAGGGCCACGAGGAAGCCAATCGGGGGCACGATGTAGGCACGAAGCGGGGTCTCCGGCTCCAGGAAGAGCCAGTACCAGGTCGTCATCGAACGGCGCTGACCCACCTCACCGCGGCCCCCGTCCCACACATTGAACGCGACCGGGACGAACTCGCCGGGCACCAACTGCACGTCGTTCTTGCCGTCCGCCGTGGTCAGCGCGCGGGTCGCGAACAGCGTGTAGCGGCCGTCCTTGTAGGAAACGCTGCCCGACAGACCCTGGCTGTCCTCGTCCTGGGTCGAGACGTTGCTCCAGCCCTTGGCGTTCATCTCCTTCAGGGACTCACCTCGATCCGCCTGCCACTCCCACAGATTCACAGCCCGCTTGCTGTCGCCCATCATGATGTAGGGACGCGCCTTGGGGTCGTTCTTCGCCGGGAACATGACGGAAAACCGATCCGGGTGGTCGGTTCCCTGGTGGATGGCGCCGTCGGGATCCGAGTAGATGCTGCCCGCCGAACCGCTGGTCGAGTTCGAGCGGTCGTCCCACTGGATCCGCAACGCCACCCCGTGGTCGTTGTAGACGGCCTGGGCGGTGATGAACTCCACCGACGACCAGAAGAGGCGCGGAGCCTCGACGATGTTCGGGTGGGTGAAGAAGCGGGCATCCCGCACCAGGCTCCAGCTCTCGTCGTCGCCCGACTTCGGCAGCTCAGCCACACGGGCAGCGACTACAGTATCGTCCTTGCCCTCTCGATCGGGCGGCCCCAGGCTGATGATGTAGTGGACCAGGGCCCAGCGGTCCCCCGGGCCAATCGAATCGGAGTAAGCCGGCATCGGCGTGCCGTTCAAGCCGGTGCTGATGGTGCGGTAGATGTCGAAGGGGCTGGCCCCACCGCGGTAGGTCTCGCGGTTGCTCAGGTTCACCGGAAGGATGGCATTGTCCCACTCGTCCTCTAGGTCGGGCCAGGACTCGCCATTGCCAAGACCCCGCTGCCCGTGGCACTGCCAGCACTTGTTCTCATCGAAGAGGGCCTTGCCCTTCTCGAGTAACTCCGGCGTCGAGGGCGGCACCTCGGCATCCACGAGCTCCGGCATGACCTTGGCAGAACCGATGTAGTCCGGATCCGCAAAGTCCTCACTCAGGCTCTTGATAAACGCCACCAGATCCCAACGGTCCTGCTCGCCCAGCGAATCAAAGTCGGGCATCGACGTACCGGGCAACCCGCGGCTGATGATGTTGAAGAGGTCCTGGTCGAGGGGGAGTTCCCCGCTCGGGGTGGTGCGGAACTTGTACGAACTGTTGTCCTTGAAGATCCGCGGACGCGGAAGCATCGTCTCAGCAGCGGGACCATCGGCCGCGCCGTCGACGCCGTGACATTGTTCGCAGTTCTTCTTGTAGACCACGGCTCCACGAGCGACGTCGCCCGCCGCCAAGGCGGGGGCGGGGAGCAGGACCAAGCAGCCCAGAGCCATCAGGATGGAACGCAAAAGGCGCATTAGTGACCGCCCTCCAAGTCGACGGCTCCGCGCGGCTCGTACCCTGTGTACTCGTACAGGTAGAGGATGACCGACCAGATCTCTTCCTCCGACAGGAAGTTCTCCCACACCGGCATCGTGGAGTCCCAGGGCGTCCCCGCATCGGGAAGGCCGGGACCGCCCTTGGCGACACGCCAGAATAGGTAGGTCTCCTGGAGCATGGCGATCGTGCCCTTGTCCACGAAGCTGGCCGGCGGCGGGTAGACCGCCGGGCCGTAGTGGCCGTCGGCTGCCATCGTGTCGCCGTGGCAGAAGTAGCAGTTCTCGTAGTAGACCCGCTTGCCGTCCAGGATCGCCGCAGCGTAGGCCGCTTCGTCCTTCTCTTGGAGATCGCGCAGGGGGTTGTGGCCCGCGATGAGATCGATGTTGACGCTCTCGGTGTCTCCAGGGCCCTTGAAGGACAACGCACTGGGCGGCGAGGGATGAACCGAGCGAATCTTCGGAGGCGGAGCGCTCGAGGGAATCGTCATCTGGTAGCTCTGCCACGCGACGATCCCGGGGACGAGGAGCATCATCAGGATCAGGAGGCCCCGCTTGTCGGGCTCGACCATGATCCTCCGGATGGGCGACCAGAAGGAATCGCGCCCGTCTTCACTGCTCGTGACGTAGAGCAAGACGGCCAGAATCATCGTTCCGCCGTACTCCAGCCGCACACTGGACGGCAGCGGCGGCTCGAATCCCGCCTCCAACCAAACCAAGGTGGCAACGATGAAGGCGGCTGCAGTCCAGAAGAGTCCAACCTTCTTTCGCACGAGGAAGAGAAAGACCAGGACGGCCAGGTAGATGCCGAGGCCTACGAGCATCGCCTTATCCCTTCAATCCGCTCAGGTGATCGACCAGGGCCTGGTAGTCCGAAGGAGTCATCCGCTCGTAGAAGCCATTCCCATCCAAGGTCGCCTTCATCACGCTCGCCGGATAAGCGGGATCGCCCGGAGTCATGGAGGCATCCGGAGCAAGGATGGACTCGTAGAGCTCGCCCTTGCTGAGGCGCGCGCCGACATCCATCAGGGCGGGGCCCATGAGGCGGACGTTCGAGTCTATGGAGTGGCAGCCGGTGCAGCCAAAGCTGTTCAGAACCTCAGTCGGCGAACCAACCGGCTCCGCCTCTGCGACGGCTCCGCCGCCGCTGGCAATGGAGGTCGAGACGCAGTTGAAACGCTCGACTGGCTCGACATCAGTTCCCTTGACCGAGGCGGCACCACCCAGATCCTGAAGGAAAGCAACGGTGGCGAGAATCTGGCCTCCCGAGAGCGACTTGCCCTGAGGGGGCATGATGTTGCCGAAGCCCTCGACGAGGTAGTCGCCGGGCTTGCACAAGGCCTCGACGAGGTAGTCCACGTCGGAGAAGGACTTGCCAGTCGCCTCGGCACGCTCCTTGGCGCGCTCCACCGCGATCCGACCAACTGTACCCAAGGCGGGGCCTCGCCCGACCTCGTCAAGCTTGTGGCAAGCGACACAATTGGCCTCAAACACGCCGGAGCCGGCGGCAGAGAGGTCCTCTGGGCCAATGTTGGAGCCGAGTTCGACCTTGATTGGGGGATGGTTTTCCAGTTGCGGCAGCAACTGGGCAACACCCGTGTACATCAGGGAGACGATGGCGGTAAACGCGAGGATCAGCAGGAAGTGCTTCATCGGCGGGGCACCGGGGGGTCAGGGGCTGACGATCCACCCCGATTCCACGGGGAATCGAAGGCTGGCGGAGGGTATCGCAGCCGTCACAAGACTGTCAAACCTTGGCCCGACGGGAAGTGCTGGCGGAGCGATCCGTCGCTCAGGCTCCTTGTGAGCCGGACTCCAGCGGGCGACACCTGCAAACGAAGGGGGACACATGAGACGTCGAGGGGGATGCATGGGCCACTGGAAGGGGGAAGGATGAGCCCCTGGTAGGCATCAATGCCCCTACAGAAGGCGAAGGATTCGAAAACCCAGATCGTCCTGGCGGGTGTCTGGAGCGAGAGGCAACCGAACCGCCGTGCTCAGCTCGGATCGGGGGCTTCGAAAGGACCCGCCTCGGGCTACCCGGTCGCCAGATGCTACCGAGTCGTCGCGCCCATCCCCATCTCGGATGGGATAGGGAAGGTAGAGCGAGGCGGTCCACTCCCACACGTTTCCCAAGAGATCGTGGAGCCCATGCTTGTTGGCTTCCAGTCCCTCGACCGGCTGGGCTCGGGCCCGGCTCGTCTCGGCGTCCCAGCAGTACCGGTCCCCCCTTCCGGGATCGTCTCCCCAGAAGTACCGGCTGGGCTCATCACCCCGACAGGCAAACTCCCACTCCAACTCCGTCGGCAGACGAAAATCCTTGCCCGTGGCCTCGGAGTACCAGCGGCAGTAGGCCTGAGCGTCCCAGAAGCTCAGGTTGACCGCCGGCGTGTCGTCGCAGTTCGAGGCCTCGCAGCGCGCATGCTCGGGGCAGAAGACCTCGTACTCCTCGTTGGTGATGGGCGCCTTGCCGATGTAGAAGGAGCGCGTCTCCGCCTCAAAGCGCGGCTGCTCGTCGGGAGCGTCACCACCCATCACGAAGTCCTCGCCTCGGAGGAGCCACAAGGTCGTACGGGGGTAGCGCGTATAGGGGCCGTCCACCATAAGCGCGGCATGGTAGCAGGGTCGCAAAGGGGTGGCAGGAGGCCCTTTGCCCGACCGGCCCGTCCTCAGAATCCTTGCAAGGCTGGACGATCCCCGCTAGCTTCGCCCACCGAACCGCCCCAGGGAAAGCCTTGAGGGCCACTGCCCCCCACGTGGACCCGGTGATGAGCGACCTGCAGACGATCCTCGACCGACTGGACTCGACGGCAGGCGCCGAGGTCATCCAGCAACTGCAGAGCCAACAGGCCAAGGTTGCGGACAACCTCCAGAGCATCCGCCACCAGCTGCTCGTGATGAGCGGCAAGGGCGGAGTCGGCAAGAGCACGGTCACCGCCTCTCTAGCGCTCGCGTTTGCCCGCATGGGCTGGAAGGTCGGCATCCTGGATGCGGACCTGAACGGGCCCTCCATCCCTCACATATTGGGCCTGCAGGGCCAAGGCTGGCGGCCAAGTGGATCGGACACCGAACCGCTCGTGGGCCCCTTGGGCATTAAGGTCGCGTCGATGGCCTTCTTCTTGGGCGAGGACCAGCCCCTGCGCTGGAAGGGCCCCACCGATCTAAGCCATGTTTGGCTGGGCATGGTCGAAGCGGGCACGATCCGAGAACTTTTGGGCGACGTACGGTGGGGCGAGCTCGACCTGCTCCTCGTCGATATGCCGCCCGGCGCGGCCGCGGACAAGCCGCCAGCCATCCTTCAGTTCCTCCCCCACAACGACGGAGCAGTCTTCGTGACCACCCCGTCGAAGGTCGCCCGCTCCGTGGTACGGCGCTCCCAGCAGTACGCCATCGACCTCGGACTGGCAATCCTGGGAGTCGTCGAGAACTTCGCGGGCCTCTACGGAAACACAGACGACACCGCGAGTACCCTGGGGCAAGTCCCCTACAACGAAGAGTTCGCCGTGGCGCTGGACTCTGGAGCCCCCCTGGCCGACGAACATGCGGTCAGCCAGTGCTTCGATGCGATAGCCGCCACGCTTATGGAGGCCATCGGATGAAGTTCGTTTGCCGTAACTGCGAGAGCTGGATGCACTTCCAGGACGTCGAGGCCCCGGGCGAGGATGCCCTGGGCATCACCTTTGGCTGCGAGTCCTGCGGGGCCCGCTTCTCGATGGTGACCAACGCGGGCGAGACCCAGATGGTCAAGTCCCTCGGTGTGAGCCTCGGTGGGCGCGAAGCCCCGGCCTCGGCCTTTGAGTTGACGCAGAGCATGCAGGGCGAGGATTGCCCTGCACAGGCCGCCGCGCCCACACCCACCGCCGCCCATGTGGCCCATGCTGCCGGTGCCGAGGGGGCCGCCGCCGTGGCCAGCTCCAGCGTCGGCAAATGTCCCTTCGCAAACAAGATGGCCGTGGCCACCGCCAAGGAGGCCGGTCCCAGCCCCACCGGTTCGGTCAGCTGGACCGAGGGCGCCTCTCGGAGGCTGCTCAACGTTCCCGAGGAGATCCGACCCATCGCCAAGCAGCTCATCGAGGGCATGGCTCGTGACCGGGGCACCGGCCTCGTCGACGACACCATGATGGACTTGGCCCGCGACACCTTCATGTAGCAGGCAGCACACCGCTAGAACGAAAAAGGGCGCCCTCGTGGCGCCCTTTTCTCTTGGGAGTCCGGCCCGGTCGAGTCGGGCCGAGGCCTTAGAAGTTCACGAAGGACATCGACTCACCGAGCCGCGGGTCCTTGGTCGGAATCAGGTTGCTCCGGGAGACAAAGAAGCTCACCAGCCCGGCGTAGAGCCCCACGATGCCCAGAAGGCAGAGCAGGTCCACCACCGTGACGTGGATCCCATGGTGGTGGTGAATGGGCATGATGATGTAGTAGAGGTCGATGTAGTGGAAGACCAGCATCCACACGCAGCCGACAGCCAGGGCCCAGCGGATCCGCTTCACCGTCCGGTTGAGCATGTAGAGGAAGGGCACGCCAAAGTGTCCCGCCATGATGTAGGCACCTAGCACCGACCAGGTGCCCGCTCGGTGCGAATAGAACATCGTCTCCTCGGGAATATTCGCGTACCAGATGAGGAAGTACTGGCTGAAGGTGACGTAGGCCCAAAAGACCGTAAAAGCAAAGACCAACTTGCCGAGGTCGTGGTAGTGCTCAGCGTTTACGACCCCCTCCAGGATGCCCCGACTGTGGAGCCGCAGGTGGAAGAGCGCAATCAGCGAGAAGGCCGAGACGATCGAGCCGGCAAAGAAGTAGACGCCCCACATGGTGGAGTACCAGTGCGGGTCGAGCGACATGGCCCAGTCGATTGCGGCCAGTGAGATGGTCAGCGCGAAGAAGGCGATGCACGGATAGCTGAGGTTCTGCAGCTGCCGAGTGATGGCCGTACCACCCACACTGTCCTGTTGGATGCTCTTCTGACGGAAGTACCAGACGATGCCCGTCCATCCGAGGAAGTAGACCACCGCACGAATCAAGAATCCCTGGTCGTTCAAGAACCAGGCCTTCGACGCCAGGATCGCATCGTGGGCCACGGCCTCTGCGTGAGTCCAGTGGTACAGCTCGTGTCGGCCCAGGTAGAGGGGAATCCACAACAGAAAGAAGAAGGGCAGCGGCGCCATGAGGTTCTCGGCCGTCCGTCGAACGACAACGCTCCAACCGGCCCGGGCTGCGAACTGAATCAGGGTGAAGAACATCGCGCCGAGCGCGATGCTCACTGCGAAGAGGAAGGCTACGAGGTAGGAGAAGTAGAACTGATGGTGGTCGTTGCCCGAAGCGAACCAGGCGCCGGCCAAGCAAAGGACTCCGAGCACGCCTCCGATGGCGGGAAACTTCCGCCACGGGTGATCGGCGGGAAGCACGACCTGCTCGGCCGTGGGCATGGCGATGCGGTGGCCCATAGCTACTTCCATCCCTTCGACTTGGCGACGTTGCGGGGT
>CAZQTQ010000184.1:0-8232 GCA_964596025.1 uncultured Rickettsiales bacterium | reverse complement strand
GGTCGCCATTGTGCGGTGGGCGCCTGGGCTCGCCACCCTCTTCCCGGAGCTGGCGGTCCAGATCATGAAGAAGGAGACGATTTTCGTCCCGCTGAAGACCGTCGAGGGCCTTGGGGAGGGAGATCGGGCCTACCTGGAGGTCGTCCCACCGGATTCGCACGCTGTGATCCGCATGCTCGCCGAGGTCGTTTGGATTCAAGCACCCAGCCAGGGCCAAGGAGTCGGCGGCCTGGGTCTGCGGTTGGGCGGACTCTCGGCCCTGGATCGCCACCTCTTTGGGGCGCTGCAGAGCTACTTTGGCCGCGAAATTGGCAACTGACTGAAGCCAGGCACCGGCTACTGGAGCGGAGTGAGCGCAGCGAGCAGGACCTCTTCAATCGACTCGGCCCATTCCTCGAAGTTACCCGAAGCGGGCACCACGACACGGACCTTGCCATTCGGAAGGCTCTCAATCGAGCCCGGATCCTTGGGGCCGAGCGGGATCTCGATGAGTTCGCGGTTGATGTCCTCGTCGTCCAGGATCTCCAGGATCCGTTCGATTTGGGCAAAGGTGACGATCTCGCGCATTGCCTTCGGTCTCCAGTGGAGGGAAGGGAGAGACGCGAGACAGTCCGCCTCCTGCGACCGAAAAAACAGGTTGCTGCGGTGGATAGGCCTCACGTCGGTCGCCGGCAGGGTAGCATGTGGCCTGTTCTCCCGAGGTCAGCGCCGTCGGGAGCCGGAGCGGAAGTAGTTCCCTCGAAAAGGAGGCGCGCGACGTGCTGACAGCCCTGCTCCCATCAGCCCGGTGGCTCCGATCCAGCGCCGCTCTGCGGCTCTGGTCGCTGATGGCTGCCGTGGCCCTGGGTGTCGGGGGAATTCGCAGCGCTGAGGCGCAGATCCTGCCCCGGTCGGCCGAGATCGACATTGCCGGTGGCGGCTACTTCTTTGGCGGCATCGGCAGCAACCTGGAGAACCTCAAGTCCGGCCCCTACATGGGGCTTCGACTGGGCCTGAACTTCCACGAGCACGTGGCTTTCGAGTCCTCGGTTGGCTACGTGCCGACCTCGACTCACCACGGTGGTCGGGTCAGCCACTACCTCAACCCGCACTTCGACCTTGTCATTCACGCCACCCGCTGGCGCATCGTTCCCTATTTCGCCGTCGGAGCCGGCTTCCAGTGGTACAGGATCACTGAGGGCTACGAGAAGGGGATCGAGCAACAGACGAACGTCCTCCTCCGAGACCCCTACCTGACCGCCTCCCAGATCGAGGCTGGGCACCTGATCTATGCCTCAGAACACGTTGATTTTCTCTTCGATGTCGGTGGCGGCATCAAGTTCCTCATCTTCGAGCGCGGAGGCCTGCGGGTCGACTGCCGCTACTTGCTCTCAATGGGGCCAGGCGGCGAGAAGAACGGCGTGCCGGCCTGGGAGGGTCCCGCGGGCAACGAGACTGTTGTCTACAACGACCAGTTTCATCACGTGGAGCTGACCGGTTCAGCCTTCTTCATTATCGGCGGCGGACCGGGCAAGGACAGCGACGGCGACACGATTCCGGACCGAATCGACGAGTGCAAAGACCGGCCTGAAGACCTGGACGACCACCTGGACGAAGACGGCTGTCCCGACCTCGACAACGACGGCGACGGGGTACTCGACACCAGTGACGCCTGTCCGTCGGTGGCTGAGGATCTCGACGACTGGCGGGACAGTGACGGCTGCCCGGAGCCCGACAACGATGAGGATGGTCTGCGGGACACCGAAGACGGCTGCCCCGACCAGGCCGAAGATCCGGACGGCTTCCAAGACTCGGACGGCTGCCCTGACCCCGACAACGACCGGGACGGCATCCCTGATGGTCGGGACCAGTGCCCCTTGGAGACCGAGGACAAGGACGCCTTTAGGGACGACGACGGCTGCCCGGAGCCCGACAACGACGGGGACGGCATCGCAGATGTGGCGGACAAGTGCCCGAACGCGCCGGAAGAGGTCAATGGAATCGAAGACGACGACGGTTGCCCCGAGGCCGACGGCGACGGGGACGGTGTTTACGATGGCAGAGACCGCTGTCCCGGCGAAGTGGAGGACCTAGACGGCTTCCAGGACGACGACGGTTGCCCCGACCCCGACAACGATGGCGACGGACTGGCCGACGACGAGGACCTCTGCCCCGTGTCGCCTGAGGACATGGACGGCACCGATGACCAAGACGGTTGCCCTGATCCCGACAACGACAACGACGGCCTCTTGGACGACAAGGATGGCTGCCCGAACAAGCCTGAGGACGACGACGGGTGGGAAGACTCCGACGGTTGTCCCGACCTCGACAACGACCAAGACGGCATCCTCGATGACCGAGACGACTGCCCCAACCACGGCGAGGTTATCAATGGCTTCGAGGACCGCGACGGCTGCCCAGACGAGATTCCAGCTGAGCTGAAGCGCTTCACTGGCGTCATCCCTGACATCCAGTTCAGGCGGGCCAGCGAACAACTCCTGCCCTCGTCCTTCCTCACCCTCAATCAGGCGGCAGGCGTGCTCGCGCAGTACCCCAGTGTCCGGATGGAGGTCCAGGGGCATGCCAGTTCGGACGGCGACGACCAGTACAACCTTGAGCTGAGCCAGCGGCGGGCGGACTCGGTGCGGCAGTACCTCATATCAAGGGGAGTAGCTGCGGCCCGTCTGACCGGCGTGGGCTACGGCGAGAGCCAGCCCGTCGCGTCCAACGACACCGACGAAGGCCGTCGCCGGAACCGGCGGGTAGAGTTCCAGCTCGTCCAGGACTAGTGCCCGGAGACTGCGGGCCGTGGGTTCACGGAGAGACTCCCCGGCTAGGGAGTGGGTTGGCCAAGTCGGGCGCCTTGGCGCCACATTGCCACGAGCCCGAAGGGCACAATCCAGACCAGCGCTGCGAAGCTCAGGACAAAGCTGAGCGCCACCGCGGTCACGGTGTCGATGCCGTAGGCGTCTAGGACTACCGCAGAGACCCCCTGCTCTACCCCGAGGCCCGCAGGCACCGTTACCAGCGCCACCGAGAAGGTCGTGGACAGGACTTGCAGGGTCGCTGCGCTCAGGTTTGGCGTAACGGAAAAGGCCAGAAGGGCGAGCCAGGCGCAGAGGATTTCGGTCGCCCAGATGAGGACGGTCAGTGCCGAGGCGGTGACGAACTGGCCGGCATCCCGCAGCGCGCCGGCGCCGGAGACGAACTCGCCCAAAAACCCGAAGGAGCTTTCTCCCTTCCCCAAGGCGAGGGCGGTGAGGACTCCCAGCAGCAGCAAGCCTGCTGCCGTGAAGCCCCCGACGACTTGGGCCACGACCGGCGGGACGTTGCTGGGTATGGGGAGCACGAGGCTCGCCACAACGAAGGCGCCACCCAGGACCACGAGGTCGATGCCCCGTTCGACGACGACGGTGCCGAAGATGCGCGGAAAGGGAAGGCCCGTCCTTCGGGCAAAGAGCCCCGGCGCGAGGATCTCTCCCAGTTTGGCGGGCAGCAGGAGGTTGCCGAGCCAGCCGAAGAAGACGGTGTCAAAGATGAGCCAGCGGCTGGCAGTGTCGCTCTGAATACCGCCCGGAGGGGGCCAACACCCGCTGCCCTCGAGCAAGCGTCGCCACCGGCTGACCCGGAGCAGGAGACCGAACAGGTGGAGGCCGATCACCGCAGCAAGCCAGGGCCTCCGGGCTCGGCCTACGGCTTCGAGGAGGTCGGCGGGCTCGGCAACCGAGAAGATGGCCGCGAGGAGGAGGAGGGAGAAGACCGCGCCGATGGCGATGCGGAGCCCAGGCCGCGGTGCGGTGGGGGCCTTAGGGGGGTGGTCCTCGGGCACGATCTAGGTCCGAACCCCGAGCGTTCCGGCCGCCATGCGCAGCGCGAGCAGTCCGCCACGGCTCGCCCGGCTCAGCTCCAGCCGGGAGGTCTTGGGGTCCAGGACGCGCCGCATCCGCATTCGGAGGTACTTCGGGCGGAGGTAGAAGCGGCGGTAGGCAAGCGCACGCAGCCCTTCGAGTTCCTCCAGGCTGGAGAAGGCTTCGGGTGCCAAGGCGCGGCCAGGAAACGCGAAGCGGTCGTCTGTGTCCCAGTCACTTCGGGGGACCAGTCCGTCCATGGCCCCACCTCCTCCTCCGCGAAGCACGAAGAACTGGGCGAAGTCGGGGCCGATGCGAATGAGCTCCTCCAAGCTGTCCAGGAAGCCCTGGGGGCTGTCTCCCGGCAGGCCGATCATGATCGACGCGATCACCTCGATGCCTGCCGCCTGGGCGGCCCGGATGGCGGGGGCGATGGTGGTGGAGTCGAGGGCTTTTTGGGCGCGTTCCAGCACCTCCTTGTGCGTGGATTCGATCCCGAAGAGCAGGTTCCAGCAGCCGGCTGCGGCCATGGTCTCCAGCAGTTCGGAGTCCACCCGGTCTGTCCGTGCCATGCAGGACCACAGCAGGTCCGGTGGGCCCTCGTCCTGAAGGCGGCGGCAAAACTCCATTGCCCACCTGCGGTCAACCGCGAAGGTGGGATCGGCGAAGAAGATCTCCCGGGCGCCAAAGCGTCGGTGGAGGCTCCAAACTTCATCGAGAACGGCTTCGACCGTTCGGGTGGTGTAGGCCGGTCGCGCGCGGCCCTCGCAGTAGAAGCAAGGGAAGGGGCAGCCGCGACTGGTCAAGACGGGGTAGACCGGGCCGCGTTGCTGCTGGTGGGGAGAGAAGGGGTAGTCCCGGATGTCGATCAGATCCCAGGCCGGCAGCGGGGCTGACGAGTGTGGTGGCCGGGAGTTGGGGGTGGCAACCAGTGCCTTGTCTTCGCCTCGTCGTATCGATGACGGCAGTTCGGTCTTGGACTCGGCGCCGATGCAGCGCACCAACTCGGCTGCACCTTCCGGTTCGCCGAAGAGGACTCCCTCAGCTGAGGGCACCTCAGTCGCAGCCTGCCGGGCGCGCTCTTCGCTGAGTCGTCCACCCAACCAAAGTGGTCGCTGGGGAGCTTCGTCACGAAGCGCGGCGCAGAAGCCCTCCAGCACCCGAGGGTGGACGGCTCGGTTGTAGTCACTCTGAAATACCAGGATCAGGCCGGGGTCAAGGAGCTGTACTTCGGCGACCAAGCGTTCGGTGGGCCGGGGATGCCGTTGGCAATCGATGTAGTGCACTTGGGCTCCGGCCTCACGCAGAGCGGCGGCGGCAAGGAGGGCGTAGTGAGGTGCATGTCTGGGACGGGCCACGGGCGGCTGCAAGGCCGTGGGCGGCGAAAGGACCAGCACCCGCTTGCGGCTCAATTCGCTTCCAGCCAGGCGTCTTGGGCGTCGAAGATGTCTTGGATGCCCGTCCGAGTGAGGCTGGCGACCCAATCGTCTTCCACCTCAAAGGACAAGGTGGTTTCGGCCCACAAACACATCATGCGCAGCGTTCCCTCCCCCTGAGAATCAACCGTCCAAGTGCCGTCATTCGCGTTTGACTCGCTTCCGTCTCGAACAAGCCCTGTCCCCTGACGAGGAACCCAGATTTCAAAGGAGTAACTTTGTTCGATCGCCGCGGCTCCTCCCTCCTCTACGGCCCGGCTCTCGGTCCAGGAGCGGGCCACAAAGGCCCAACGGGGCGTGCCGTCGTTGGTGGCGATTTCACCTGCCGGGACGTCGGCGGGTTCGGGGAGGTTGAGGTCGATCCAACGGTAGTCCTTGGGCATCTCGTAGGCGATCGAGAACAGAGCGGTCTCTTTGATCAGGTCGTTTCGGGTTCGAAGCCAAGCGCAGCTTCGGTCTGCCCAGCAGGCCTGGCTGTCGTTCAAGAAGCTTCGGTCGTACTTGGTCGGGGAGGTGGGCTCGACCTCCTTTAAATCGATCAACAGAGGGAGGGCAGTGTGCCGGCTGAGCTCGTTGGGCGAGAGGGTCGCTACCGTGATGGCGACCGCCAAGCTCGGATCGCGGTCCGGGTGGCTCAGCGAACTCACATCCTCCTCGACCAGGGACTCCGGTGTGAGCGCGCGGTCCCCCGAACTCTCTGCTTCGAGGTCTAGGCCCAGGTAGAGCTCTCGCTCCAACTGGCGCACTGCAAAGGCCAGGGCTGCGGGGTCTTCGGACTCGAACTCTCGAAAGGCATAGCGCGCGGCGTCGCTGAACTCGGGATTTGCTGGTGGTGGTGCCACGCAGCCAAAGGCACAGACGCCCAGGCCAAGGACGAGGACTGGTGCGATCCCGGCGCGAGCTGCCGGGCTAGTTCCCAAGCCCCACCCGGTAGCGAATCTTGACGGTAGTTCCGACAGGAGGGATCGCTGGGCCCCAGAACCGGACCGTGTTGTAGCTCTCGGTGTAGGTCCAGCCGTCCTCTTCGTTGGGGTCCTGACCCAGGAGGGAGCCCTCGGCGTTGTCCGGCTCCCCCAAGGGAATCAGCCGTACCTCAAGGCTGGTCGGCTCCGGGGTCCGGGTCAGCGGAATTCCGTGCCGCCGGCCCATGACCTGGTCTGCGAGATCGCGGAAGACCGCGTCCAAGTCTTCGCAGTAGGTGTAGACGGAGCCCCCGGTGGTCCAGGCCAGGTCCATGTAGCGGGATCCCAGGTTGGGCCCGTTGCACCCGATGTAGCGGCCTGAGTTCCCGGTCTCGACCAAGGCGTGGACGGTAACGTCCAATGAGGCCTCTTTGAGACCAGCAAAGCGGCTGGCAAACTCGGAGACGGGCACGAGCAGCGGAGCTTGGGCCGCACAGGCAGAGGCTCCGTCGGCGTCCAACGCGCCCTCATCGCTGCAGTCGTCTTCGTCCGACAGGACGACGATGTGGAGCCGAGCCCCGTCTCGGGAGAAGCCCAGGTTGTCGTGAGTTGCCAAGGGCGGGCTGATCGCTGACCAGGCGGCGGACAGACCTCGCTCCATCTGGCTGCCCTCGGTGCCGGCGGCCGCAGCTTCGGCAAACGCTGCCTCGGGATCGGAGGTCGTCGCACTCAAGACGCGCCCTCCGTCGGGGAGGCTGCGCAGCCGACCTCGCTGTTCCGGATCGGTCATGTCGGTCGTAACGACCCCCATCTGCCAGCTCACTTCGGCCGCGTCGACCTGGGACAGGAAGGTCGGGAAGGCGGCAATGAAATCCGTCTGGGCTGCCTCCATTGTGTTGGAGTTGTCGATGACAAACAGCACGTCGACCGGGCGATTCGAGCCCTGTACGAATCGGTCTGTGACCTCCCTTGCCTCTAATTGGGCCTCGGTGCAGCCGACCCCGAGGGCGGCCAGCGCCAGGAAGAAGGGGGCGAAGCGGCCAGGGCCGTATGCGGCAAGTCGGTACAGCACGGGCCCTAAGTGTACACTCCTGCTCAAGCTCTCTAGCCTCGGTCTTCTTCTCATGCTGCGCCTTGTTTCTCTCGTCAGTCTCGTCTTCGCTTGGGTTCTCGCCGCCAGTTCTGCGGCCTCAGCCCCTCGAGTGGTCGAGGGACTGGCTCTGGCTGATCCGGCGCCGACCGGCGAGAGCGGCTTGCAGGCCCAGGTGGTGTTCAGCTCCAACTTGTTGGGTTCCTTCGAGCCCTGCGAGTGTCCTGAGTTCCCCCTCGGCGGCATCGCGCAGCTCGCCGGCACGATCGAGACACTGCGCAGTGAGCGTTCCAGCCCCCTCTTTCTCCTTGACTCCGGGGATCGGCTCTTTCGCCTCGACATGGCCATGACTGGCACCGAGGAAGCCGAACGCCGCCTCAAGGCTCTGCTCTTGGTCGACTCGGGCAATGCGATGGGCTTGGAGGCCTTTGGTGTGGGCGGCCTGGATCTCGGAGCCGGACTGGCCTACCTGCAGAAGCTGGAAAGACGGGCCAGCTTTCCCTTCCTCTCGGCGAACCTGCGCAGCACGGACGGCGAACTCGTCTTTGCTCCCTCGGTGCTGCTCGAGCGCGGAGGTCGGAAGCTAGGGGTCGTGGCCGTCCTGCCCGGCGGCCTCCGTGGCGACGGCTTCACAACCGATGACCCGAAGGCGGCGGTGCGGCGCGAGAGCAAGGAGCTGAGGTCACTGGGGGCGGAATTGGTGGTCTTGTTGTCCAACCTCGGCCCCGACTCCGATCGCAAGTGGGCCCGCGCCATGGGCGTGGACGCCATTCTGGGCTCGAGGGGGCGGGAACTCACCGAAGAGGGCACGCAACTCGGCCGGGTTCTCCGGGGCGAGGCGGGATCCCGAGGGCGTTACCTCGGGGAACTGCGCTGGTATGCGGAGGGCCCTGGCAAGGGCCCCCACCTGGTGGCGACGACCCGGCCGGTGCATGCTGGGGCTGCGGTTCATGCGGCGGTGGATCACATGGTGAAGA
>CAZQTQ010000183.1:0-8232 GCA_964596025.1 uncultured Rickettsiales bacterium | reverse complement strand
GAAGAGTACGCCTGGTGGAGGGCCGAGTACGAGGGCCTCCACGAGGCGGTGAGCGAGGGCCGCATCCTCTGGGTCACCGTGCTCTTCTCCCCCAACGAGAACAGCCCCGCGGACCTTAGCCACACCCAAGGCTGGCACGAGGACTACCCCAACGAACGCATCCCCGTCCTCGCCGACACCGACGACCAGCTCTACTCCTGGATCGGCGTCACCTCCTACCCTGTCCTGAACCTCCTGGATTCGGACCTCACCCTGTCCATCTACGACGACGGCGGTCCCTACTCGGTGCTCACCGAGCTTCCTCCCCTGATCGACTAGGCGGCCCGCAGAGTTTCGGCCCCAGAAGCTCCGAGCGGGCGCTCAGTGAGCGTCCTCGGGCCTCAGCTCTTCGACGATCGCCAGCACGTTCTTCGCGTGGACGATCCGCAGGCTCTCGTCCCAAGGAACGCGAAAGCCGGTCTCTGGGGCGAAGAGGATCTGCGCGCCGTCGGGAATGCCCGAGACGTTTACCCCCTCCAGCTCTTCGAGGGCCTCCACCGGCGCACGCGCTACGGCAACGATCTCTCCGTACAGGGCATCAGCCGCCTTCTCGGCGACGTTGGCGGGCAGATACAGCCCGGCAGAGTTCCGCTGGTCCGGGGGGATGATCTTCACCAAGACGCGAGGGCCCAGTGGCGAGACAAGGCGGGTCGTGCGGTGTCGGTTGTCCTCGGTCATCCTGGTCTCCGTTGCGGCCGTACGCAGTGGGGGGGACTCTGGTCTTAGCAGGACTTGACTCCTCTGGTCTCGCAGGAAGAGCCCATCCCCCCAAGCGTCCACCCCGTAGGGTCTCTCTCTGTCTCGCACCGTCCAGGCCATCGGCCCCTCTCGAACACAGCGCATCCACCCCCGCCGCCTCGTAGGGGCCTCCCCCTCAGGTCGCGGTTCCACCTGTGCACGTGACCTGCTACCTTCCGTCGGATCCGAAGTACTCCCTTGCTGGAACCAAAGCGATGACGCAGACGCCGACCATCATCTACACCAAGACGGACGAGGCTCCCGCGCTCGCGACACGCTCCTTCTTACCCATCGTCCAAGCCTTCACCCGGGGTACCGGGGTCTGCGTGGAGACCCGCGACATCTCGCTTGCACAGCGCATCCGGGCCGTCTTCCCGGAGGGCCTCGGGGGGGCCGCTCCCAACCATTTGGCTGAGCTGGGCCAGCTGGCCAGGCGTCCCGAAGCGAACATCATCAAGCTTCCCAACATCAGCGCCTCCATTCCCCAACTGAAGGCGGCCATCACCGAGTTGCAGGCCCGGGGCTTCGCGGTTCCGGACTATCCGGAGGACCCGAGGAACGACGCGGAACGCACAACTAAGGCCCGCTACGACAAAGTGAAGGGCAGCGCGGTCAACCCCGTTCTGCGCGAAGGCAACTCGGACCGGCGCGCGCCCCGCGCGGTCAAGGAGTATGCACGGAACAACCCCCACCCCATGGGAGCATGGTCCCCCGATTCGGCGACTCACGTGGCCACGATGGCCTCGGACGATTTCCGGTCCAACGAGCGCTCCCACACGGTGGCGTCAGACACCACCGTCCGCATCGTGCACCTAGGCAGCGACGGCTCATCCACCGTGCTCAAAGAGAGCCTGAGCCTGCTGGCCGGCGAGGTCATCGACGCCACCTTCCTCAGCAAGACAGCACTTCTCTCCTTCTTGAAGGAGCAGATCGAAGACGCCCGGCGCAGTGGCGTCCTGTTCTCACTGCACATGAAGGCCACGATGATGAAGGTGTCCGACCCGATCATCTTCGGACACGCCGTCCGCGCCTTTTTTGAAGGGCTGTTCGAGAAGCACCACGCCGCCTTCGAGGACCTGGGCGTCGACCCCAGCAACGGCTTAGGCGACCTCATCGACAAGCTCGACCGCCTACCCCCCGAGCTGCGAACCGAGGTGGAGGCCGATCTGCAGGCGACCTACGCAGCAGGCCCGGGGCTCGCCATGGTCAACTCGGATCGCGGCATCACCAACCTCCACGTCCCCAGCGACATCATCATCGACGCATCGATGCCGGCGATGCTCCGGACCTCCGGTCAGATGTGGAACGCCGAAGGCCAGCTCCAGGACACCAAAGCGGTGATTCCAGACAGCAGCTATGCCGGCATCTACCAAGCAGTCATCGACGACTGCATAGCCCACGGGGCCTTCGACCCCACCACCATGGGCAGCGTGTCCAACGTCGGACTGATGGCGCAAAAGGCCGAAGAGTACGGCTCGCACGACAAGACCTTCGAGATCGCCTCTGCCGGCCAGGTCCAGGTCATCGATGCCGAGGGAAGCGTCCTCTTGAGCCACTCCGTCGAAGCCGGCGACCTCTGGCGCATGTGCCAGGTCAAGGACGCCCCGATCCAAGACTGGGTCAAGCTGGCGGTACGCCGCGCCCGCGCTACGGGAACGCCGGCCGTCTTCTGGCTCGACAAGGAGCGCGCCCACGACGCCCAGCTCATCAAGAAGGTCCAGACTTACCTGCGCCAGCACGACACACAGGGCCTGGAGTTCCCCGTCCTCTCCCCCATCGAGGCCGCCCGGTTCAGCTGCGAGCGCATCCGCGAGGGCAAGGACACGGTCTCGGTCACTGGCAACGTCCTCCGCGACTACCTGACCGACCTCTTCCCCATCCTCGAAGTGGGCACCAGCGCGAAGATGCTAAGCATCGTTCCGCTGATGAACGGCGGCGGGCTCTTTGAGACCGGCGCCGGCGGCTCCGCGCCCAAGCACGTCCAACAGCTCGTCGAAGAAGGACACCTGCGCTGGGACTCCCTCGGTGAGTTTCTAGCCCTCGCTGCATCCTTCGACCACATCAAGAACCGCTACGACCACGCCGCAGCCGGTGTGTTGAGCACCACGCTCGACGCGGCCACGACCCAGTACCTGCTCACGAACAAGTCCCCGTCCCGCAAGGTAAACGAGCACGACAACCGTGGCAGCCACTTCTACTTGGCGTTGTACTGGGCGCAGGCTCTGGCCGACCAGAACGAGGATGCAGCGCTGGCGGCGCGCTTCGCCGGGATCGCCGAGGTCCTGGCCGATGCCGAGTCGGCAATCCAGGAGGAGCTGCTCGCCGCCCAGGGCGCGCCGGTCGACCTCGGCGGCTACTACCTGCCCGACGACGAGGCCGCGGACAAGGCAATGCGGCCCAGCGCAACCCTCAACGCAATCCTGGGCAGCCTGTAGGAACAGGATAAGTGGCCCCGCTGAGTCCGGAGAACTGGGACCGCTTCTGGATCCGCATCAGCGTGATCGTGGGGGTGGTGATTTCGGCCGCAGTCGCCTTTTTGATCCTGGGGCCACGACCTCCCGGACTGGAGGGGGCTCTCGATGTCAGCCGCTTGCCAGCGATCAACGCGAGCCTCAACGGACTCACCACCCTCCTGCTCCTGATCGGCCTTGTTCTCATCAAGCTGCGGCGCTACGAAGCGCACAAGAACACGATGCTGGCCAGCTTCGGCACCTCTACGGCCTTCTTGGTGACCTACGTCGTGTACCACTGGTTCAAGGCCGGTCCGAAGGTCTACGAGGGTGAGTATCGGGGGCTCTACCTGGCCATCCTCTTGAGCCACATCGTGCTGGCCGCGGGCATCATCCCGATGGCCCTAGTCACCCTCTACCGAGGTTGGACCGATCAGCGCTCCAAGCACCGCAGGATCGCCCGCATCACCTTGCCCCTTTGGCTCTACGTATCGGTAACGGGTGTGGTCATCTACTGGATGTTGTACTAGAGACCATCCGGGACCCTATGCGCCCGAACCGGGCCCCATCCGGGCGCCGCTCGGCCCCTGCCGACGGTATGTCCCCTGCAGCTTCGTTCCTCCGTTGCACCCCACTGCACACGACGAGGAGCGCGCCATGAGACCGCACCGAAATCCAAAGTCCTTCCCTCTCTCCCTCGCTGCGGTCTTACTGCTCTTCCACAGCGGGTGCATCGGCAGCTTCCTCGCCTACGGAGACGACGACGACGACCCCCTGCTCGAAGGCGGGAACCCCTGGGACCGAGGGGGCGACGACGACGATGCTGGCGACGACGAGGAAGACCTCCCTGACACGACTCCGCCCGATGACCCGGAGAAGAAAATCACGCCGGAAGATGTCGAGGATGCCATCTGCGACGAGGCATCCGATGAGGCCCAGACCTTCTTCATGTCGGCCGACGACTCCAACTCGCAGGCGACCCCAGTACAGGTCCGGCAGTTGCTAGACGCCGGAGTCATTCCCGCCGGCAACCTGCGAATCCACGAGTTCCTGAATTACTACAGCTTTGATTACGAGGCCGCCGAGGCGGGGACCCTCCGCATCGATCCCCAGCTTCGGCCCGATCCCGAGGGCAACAACCGCTTCAGTCTGGGCGTCGCCGCCGTGGCACCCTCCGTCGAGCCGGAGGACCGGCGACCGATCGACATCACGTTCTCGGTGGACACGTCCTGCTCGATGGGAGGGAACGGCATCGCCGCGTCCCAAGCCACGATGCGGGCGGTGGCCGCCAGCCTCCGAGAGGGCGACACCGTGTCCATCGTTCGCTGGGCGACCGAAACGAGCCAGCTGTTGGGGGGCTACGCCGTGTCCGGGCCTTCGGACCCAGCCGTCCTGAACGTCATCGACGCCCTCGAAACCGACGGCACTACAGACCTCAGCTCCGGATTGGTTGCTGCCTACGATCTGGCGGCGCAGGTCCAGAGTGAGGGCCGCCTCAACCGGGTCATCCTGCTCAGCGACGGCGGCGCCAACACCGGCGAGACCGACCGCAACCTCATCGCCCAGCACGCGGACGACGCCGAGGGCGAGGGCATCTACCTCGTCGGCGTCCTCACCCCAGGCTGGGGCTACAACCAAGAACTGATGGACACCGTGACCGACCTCGGCAAGGGGGCCTACCTCTACGTCCCCGACGCAGAGGAGGCGGAGAAGATGTTCAGCGGCGAGCGCTTTGTGTCCAACCTGGAGCTGGCGGCGCGGAACGTCCGGCTCAGCGTCACGATGCCGCCCCTGGTAGTCCTCGAGGAGTTCCACGGCGAGGAGCTGAGCCAGGACCCCGACGAGGTCGAACCGCAGCACCTCGCACCCAACGACGTGATGCTCTACCACATGAATCTGGTGGACTGCGGAGCGAGCACGAGTAGCCGAGACTTGGTCTTCGAGCTGACCTGGGAGGACCTGACCACAGGCCAAGACCGGGTCGCGACGATGGTTCGTTCCCTCGACGAGCTGCTCGCAGCCCCCTCGCTACAGCTCCTCAAGGCCGACGCCATCATCGCCTACGCCGAGATGTTCGCCGGCCCCAGCAGCCCAGAGTTAGTAGCTTCCACTTTGCTGCAGGTGGATCAGGCCCTTGTCTCTTTGCCCGGCGACCCCGACCTCGGTGTCATCAAGTCGAGCCTCGAGAGGATTCAGGCCATCTACAGCACGAGCTCGAGCGACTAGGCCCGGCTAGAGCCCAGCTCGGGTGGGTCCCTTGCGGCCCGCCCGAGCGCTGGTTCTCTCCTCCGACTGACCGACCTGGGGCTCAGCCCCCGGAGCTGTCGTCGTCGTCGCCGGTACTGTCGTCGTCGTCGCCGGTACTGTCGTCGTCGTCGCCACCCGCGCTGTCGTCGTCGTCGCCACCCGCGCTGTCGTCGTCGTCGCCAACCCCACTGTCGTCGTCGTCGCCAGCCCCGCTGTCGTCGTCGTCGCCGGCACTGTCGTCGTCATCGCCCGCACTGTCGTCGTCGTCACCGCCCGCGCACTGGCCCTCGATCGTCAGCTCAAAGGCCGCCGCACCGCTGTCCCAACCGTCAACCACGATGATGATGGGGTCTCCGGCGAGGACAAAGACCTCCACCGACTCGCTGGTGTCCTCGCTCACCGAGACGCCGAGGCAGCCGTCGGAAAGGTCGCAGGTGTTCAGCACGAAGAGATCCAAATCCTGGGAGGCATCGGACCAGCTCAGCTCGATGGTGATCGTCTCCTCAGCCCCGGGCGTGAACTGGTAGGCGGCCTCGCCTCCGCTCCAGCCCGACTTGAACTGAGCGTCTTTGCAGAAGCTCGTCCAATCAGCGATGTTGTTGTCCATCCCGGTGGTGTCACCCGAGATTTCGACCTCGCCGTCCTCGCAGTCGACCTCCTCATCCGGGCAGTCCAGGGTTCCCGACGGGGGCGACACGGTGTCGTCGTCACCGCTGCCGGTGTCGTCGTCGTCGTCGTCGTCGTCGTCGTCGTCGTCGCCGTCGGGCAGGACGGTGTCGTCGTCACCAGCCTCCCCGGTCGGCGTGCAGGCCTGAGCCGCAAACAGCAACAGAAAGACACCGGAGGCCAAGAAGAGACTGGAAGCGAGAAAGCGGGACATGGAATCTCCAGTGGGCAAGGACGGAGACTTTACATGAGCAAGGTCTGAGGTCCACGTCCCAGGCCATTCCACGCCCTTCCCGCCACGGGCCAACTGCCCAGTCGGTCGATCAGGTCCCGACCGAGAGGGGACGGGCATTTCCCGCTATGCTCCGGCCGGCCCGCCGCCCTGCTTCGCCCCGGACCCCCATGACCGCCACGCACCCGATGTACCCCAGACTCCTCTCTCCGATCCAGGTCGGTGAGGTGACCGTGCCCAACCGCATCCTCATGGGTTCGATGCACGTGGGGCTGGAGGAAGAGCGGGGGCAACTCGACAAGATGGCGGCCTACCTCGCCCGCCGGGCCCGGGGCAAGGTCGGGCTAATGGTCACCGGCGGCGTCGCCCCGAACCGGGCTGGTGCAGTCAAACCCTTCGCTGGGAAGCTCACCAATCGCTACGAGGTATGGAAGCATCGCGCGGTAACCGACGCCGTCCACCAGGAGGGCGGCCTCATCGCAATGCAGATTCTGCACGCCGGCCGCTACGCCTACCTCCCTTGGTCGGTGGCCCCCAGCGCCATCAAGTCGCCCATCACTCCCTTCAAGCCCAGGGCCCTGAGCGGGCGGGGGGTCGAGCGCACGATCGACGACTATGTCCGCTGTGCGCAGCGGGCCCAGGAGGCTGGATACGACGGGGTAGAGGTCATGGGGTCGGAGGGCTACCTCATCAACCAGTTCGTGGTGAAGAAGACGAACAAGCGGACCGATCAGTGGGGCGGCGACTACGAAAATCGAATTCGCTTCCCCGTGGAAATCGTGCGCCGCATGCGACGGGCCGTAGGCGACCGGTTCCTCATCATCTACCGGCTGTCGATGCTGGACCTCGTCAAAGACGGCTCCAGCTGGGCGGAGATCGTGCAGCTCGGCAAGGCCATCGAAGAGGCCGGCGCCAGCATCATCAACACCGGCATCGGCTGGCACGAGGCCCGAGTCCCCACCATCGCCACCGTCGTGCCGCGTGCCGCCTACACCTGGGTAACCCGGCGGCTCGTAGGCGAGGTGCAGATCCCGCTCATCACGTCGAACCGCATCAACATGCCGGGGGTGGCCGAAGAGGTCTTGGCACGTGGCGACGCGGACATGGTCTCGATGGCCCGGCCCTTCCTCGCCGATCCCGACTGGGTGATCAAGGCCCAAGAGGACCGCTCCGACGAGATCAACACCTGCATCGCGTGCAACCAGGCTTGCCTAGACCTGATCTTCCAGAACAAGCGGGCCAGCTGCATGGTCAATCCACTGGCTTGCTACGAGACCGAGCTCTCGATTGAGCCTTCGGCCCAGCCCAAGAGCCTGGCCGTGGTGGGGGCCGGCCCAGCTGGCCTGGCCTTCGCGTCAACCGCGGCCGAGCGCGGCCACAAAGTCACCTTGTTCGAGGCAAGCGACGCCATCGGCGGCCAGTTCCTGATGGCCCGGCGTGTCCCCGGCAAGGAGGAGTTCAACGAGACACTGCGCTACTTCGGAAGGCAACTCGAGTTGCATGGCGTCGAGGTGCGTCTCGGCCAAAGGGTGGGTGTGGACGATCTGGCAGCAGGCTTCGACAGCGTCGTACTGGCCACCGGAGTGAGTCCCCGACGCATTGAGCTTCCGGGCATGGAGCACCGCAAGGTGCTGAGTTACGTCGACGTGCTGCTCCACGGCAAAGAAGTCGGCGACACGGTGGCGATCGTCGGCGCCGGCGGGATCGGCTTCGATGTCGCCGAGTTCCTGACCCACCCCCAGGGCGCTCACGACTCCGATGCGGTGACCGCCTACCTCGACGATTGGGGGGTTGACTGCGGGGTCGAGACCCCCGGAGGCCTCAAGCAGAGGGACGACCCAGCCCCAGCCCGACAGGTCA